>JAZNVA010000027.1:0-8053 GCA_045592565.1 Eubacteriales bacterium
ATCGCGGAAAAGAACGAGAGCGGAATGCCCGTGATCCTTAACGATTTTGCCGATTCCTCCAACGCGGGCTCGGCGGGAGACAGCCCTGAGGTCATTGCGCGTATTCTTGCTCTTGACTCGAACGTGAAGGGGCTCATGTATCTGAATGACAGTGAATTTGTAGCGGAATGTCGCCAGGCGGGCGTGGGAAATACGGTGAAATCGCCCTTGGGCGGTAAGATCAGCCGCCGTTTGTATACGCCCGTTGAGGTGGAGGCGGAGATAAGAGCGCTGTTTGATGGTGTTGTGCCTTTCCACGGAGGATATGCCGATTTTGGCCCATCCGCGGTGGTTCAGATCCGCAATACCGTGGTGATCGTCACTACCCAGCATCGCTATAACGGGGATCCCGAGCTATACCGTGCCTTTGGATATGAGCCCGCGGATTTTCAGATGGTCGTAGTCAAGGCGTGCACATCTTTTCGGGCGTTTTATGGCCCGCTGACTGACCGCATCTATCCCGCGAGGACGAAGGGAGCCGCCACTACGGATCTCTTATCACTCCCCTTTGAAAAAATACCGAAAGACTTTTATCCCTTTGGTGATTCCGAGTTTACACCCGAGATCAATGCCTACGGCGCCCCCCTTTGATAGGGGGCGCTTTTTTTGCATTGTTTGAACAGGATCCATTGCTGTCAGATAAAAAACGAAAAAAGCGATGTCAAAATAATCTTGTTTTGGCGCTTTCATATCAAAATGTTTCTAATCACGCTCCAAAAAACCGTGCTATAATATAGGTCGTATCCCGCCGAGGAAGATATGCGGCGGGAGCGTTGCGATGGAAAAGCAAACGCTTAACAGATAAGGAGAGAACTATGAAAAAAACTGATGTTGTCATCATTGGAGCCGGTGCCGTAGGCAGCGCGCTCGCCCGTGAGCTGTCCAAGTATCAGCTGGATGTCACGGTGGTGGAGAAGAACTCGGACGTGGGAGGAGACAGCTCCAAGTCCAACAGTGCCATCATCCACACCGGATACGATGCCAAGCCCGGTACACTGGAGAGCCAGCTTGTGGTTGCCGCAAACCCCATGTACGATGAGATCTGCAAGGATCTGGACATTCCCTTCAAGCGGATCGGCGCGATCCTGCCCGCCTTTAACGACGAGCAGATGGAGCAGCTTCCCGCCATCAAGCACAAGGCAATGATGAACCGTGTATACGACGTAGAGTACAAGACGGCTGAGGAGCTTCTGGAACTGGAGCCCGAGCTGAATCCCGAGGTAAAGGGCGGACTTTATATTCCCCGTGAGAGTATCATTGATCCCTTCCTGTTCTGCATTGCGCTTGCCGAGAATGCCGCTGATAACGGTGTCAAGTTCGAGCTGGCGACCAAGGTCATTGGCATTGACGTCAAGGAGGGAGCTGTCACCACGGTCAAGACCGACAAGGGTGATATTGAGTGTAAGTACGTGATCAACGCCGCAGGTCTGTTCTGTGACGAGATCGCTTCCTACGTTGGAAAGAACGATTATTACGTAACTCCCAGAAAGGGACAGTTCTACATACTGGATAAGAAGACCTCCTGTCAGGTCAGAACCATCGTGCTTCCCATTCCAACCAAGGTGACCAAGGGTAAGCTGATGTGTCCCACCATTCACGGCAATATGCTGGTAGGCCCTACCGCCGAGGATATGCTGGATAAGGAAGACAAGAGCACCAATAAGGAAGGTCTGGACAGCATCGCGGCAGACGTGCGCAAGATGATCCCCAACGTCAATCTCCGTGACTCCATTACCCAGTACTGCGGTCTTCGCGCTCAGAGAAATCCCGAGGGCTTGAACATTGATATGTACGATGATCTGAAGGGCTACGTGAACATTTCGGGTGTTCGTTCCACGGGACTTACCAACTCGGTAGCCGTTGCCAAATACGTGGCAGACCTGCTGATCGAGGCAGGCATGAAGGCAGAGCCCAAGAAGGACTTTATCAAGACGCGCAAGGGTACTCCTCATTTCGTAGAGCTCTCCGCTGAGGAAAAGGCAGAGTTGATCGCAAAGGATCCCCGTTACGGAAATGTGATCTGCCGTTGCGAGACTGTGACTGAGGGACAAATCTGCGATGCCATCAATCGCACGCTGGGTGCTCGCACCGTAGACGGTGTCAAGCGCCGTGTTCGCGCGGGCATGGGACGCTGTCAGGGCGGCTTCTGCGGCCCTCGCGTGATTGAGATCATTGCCCGTGAGCTTGGCATTTCCCCCGATGAGGTTCGCAAGAACGACGAGGGCTCCGAAATGCTTAAGGGCTTTGTAAGATAAGAAAGGAGAGCGCGAAAATGGCACAAAAATTGTATGATGTAATCGTGGTCGGCGGCGGTCCCGCAGGCCTTGCCGCCGCTGTCGGCGCAAAGGAAGCGGGCGCGAAGGACGTGCTGATCGTAGAGAGAGACGTGAGCCTTGGCGGAATTTTGCAGCAGTGCATTCACCCCGGCTTCGGTCTGAAATATTTTAACGCGGAGCTTTCGGGCCCCGAGTATGCTTATCGCTTTATTCAGAAGGTGAAGGAGAGCGATATTGAGGTCAAGCTGGATACGATGGTTCTGGAGGTCGGTGATCACTCGGTGGTCGGCATCAACCCCAAGGACGGTCTGTTCATAGCAAAGGGAAAGAGCATCGTGTTGGCAATGGGCTGCCGCGAGCGTACCCGTGGCGCCATCATGACTCCCGGAACCCGTCCCGCGGGTGTTTACACCGCAGGCGCGGCGCAGAGACTGGTTAACCGTCAGAATATGATGGTTGGTAAGAAGGTTGTTATTCTCGGATCGGGCGATATCGGTATGATCATGGCTCGCCGTATGACGCTGGAGGGCGCAAAGGTTCTGGCGGTTGCCGAGCTGATGGATTATACCGCGGGACTGACCCGTAACCGTGTTCAATGTCTGGACGACTTCGGTATTCCGTTGCTTTTGTCTCACACGGTGGTCGAGATTAAGGGAAACAAGCGTGTGGAAGGTGTCGTGATCGCCGAGGTAGATCCCGCTACCAAGCAGCCTATCAAGGGAACAGAGGTCCTCTATGAGTGTGACACCCTGTTGCTGTCCTGCGGTCTGATTCCCGAGAACGAGCTGACCAAGGAAGCAGGGATCAAGATCAATCCCGTGACCAGCGGTCCCGAGGTCAACCAGTTCATGCAGACCAGCGAGGAGTACGTGTTCGCCTGCGGTAACGTGGTGCACGTAAACGACCTGGTGGATAACGTAACCGACGAGTCGCTTCGCGCAGGTCAGTATGCGGCTCAATATGCGCAGGGTACGCTCCCCAAGGCAGAGGAGATCCCCTCCGTTACGGGCAACAACGTCCGTTATATCTGCCCTCAGAGAATCTGTCCCGATGCGCCCGCAAAGCTCTTCTTCCGCGCCGCGGCTCCCAAGCTGGGTGTTACCATGAAGGTATATGCGGACGATAAGGAGATCTTCTCCAAGAAGCTGATCAAGATCAATCCCGGTGAGATGGAGCACGTTGAGGTGAAGCCCGAGGATATGAAGGGCGTATCCGCCATCAAGATCGAGGTAGTATAAGAAAGGGTAAAGAGATGACAAAGGATATTATTTGTATTACCTGTCCTCAGGGCTGTATCATTACCGTCAGCGGCGATCCCGAAAAGGGGATCGTTGACTCCTGCGAGGGCTTCAAGTGTAAGAGAGGAAAGGTCTATGCGGAGAATGAGTTCGTTCGTCCCCTGCGGATCCTGACCTCCTCCGTCAAGACCGAGGGCGCAAATGTACCGCTGGTGGCGGTGAGAACCTCCGCTCCGATTCCGAAGGAGATGCAGATGGCTGCTATGGAGGAAGTAAAGAAGATCACTGTCAAGGGTAAGATCACCCCCGGCGACGTGATCGTCAAGGATTTCATGGGTACGGGCGCCGATCTGGTGGCATCCGGCTGTCTGGAATAAAAGAAAAAGAACGGAGAACTGCGGTTCTCCGTTCTTTTTTTACCGTTGCGTCAGATCGCGGGATAAGAGGATCTGTTGGCGAGGCGATAGTCCGAAATAGGATTTGAATGCTTTGCTGAAGGCATAAGGAGAGGAGTATCCTACTCTTTCTGCCGCTTCTTGCACCTTGGCGCCGTTTAGCAGAAGTCCCATGGCAAGATTCATTCTGCGGGTATGTAAATACTGCTTGGGTGTGATTCGGTACGTCGACTGAAAGCATCGGGTCAAGTGTTCTCGGGTGTATCCCAAGGAACGGCTCAGGTCGTCCATGCAAAGCGCGGTGCAATCAGAAGCGTCCAGATATGCCCTGACCTGCTCTGCCACGGAATTTCGGGAGACGTCAATGCTTTCGATACAGGAGAGGATCAGCTGAACGATGTGGATCAGGAGCTCATGATTTTGGGAAAGGATATATTTTCTCCACAGGGCAACCGCATCGGCAAGAGGGGTGCCCTCCACCACTTCAATCTCCGTGAATTCTCTGATTGGTGGAGAGGTGGTAATGTGAGAATGGGTGTGAAGAAGGCGGTCGTGGGGATTATCGTAAACCGAAAACGTTTTTTTGACGGGAGTGAGATAAAGATGATGCTTCTTCAATCTCACTTCTCTGCCATCCTCCTCATAATAGGCTTCGCCGTCAAGGACGTAATACAGTCTGGAAAATCCCGATGAAATATTTCGGTATACCCAATTTGCATGGGTATACTTCTCGCCGGAGGTAGAAATTTTTTGAACGATCATACAGTCATTATATCCCTATTTTATCGCAATGTCAAGAGAAAATGCCCAAAAACATATCACAAAAGGATATGTTCTTGATAAAAACGGATATTTACATCTTTTTGTTTTTTGCTTATAATATAGGTAGGAAAACCCAATTAAGGAGCAAAATATGAAAATTATTGAAAAAATGGCGAGAAAAGCCGCGGCTCTTTCCCATCATGAGGGTGTGACCATTGCTTTTCTCGGGGATAGCGTGACGCAGGGCTGCTTTGAGATCTACAAAAAACAAGACGGTCATATTGAGACGGTCTTTGACCGAAGCCGCTCCTATGAGAGGGCGCTGGAGGATATTTTCGCCACGCTTTATCCCAATGTTCCCGTCAACGTGATCAACGCGGGCATCAGCGGTGACCGAGCGATCAAGGGGGCGGAGAGAGTAGAGCGAGACGTTCTTCGCCATCAGCCCGATCTGACGGTGGTCTGCTACGGTCTCAACGACTGCAAGAGAGAAACGGAGGGAGTGGCGGTCTATACCAATGCGCTGCGAAGCATTTTTGAGCGAGTATTGGCAAGCGGAAGCGAGCTGATCTTCATGACTCCCAATATGATGAATACCGAGATCAGCCCCCACCTGACCGATCCCGATATGATCGCGGTAGCGAAGGAGTGCGCCGAAAAGCAAAACAGTGGTAAGTTTGACGCGCATATCGAGAGCGCGCGGGCGTTGTGCCGCGAGATGGGCGTGCCTGTCTGCGATTGCTATGCGATCTGGAAGAGGCTGTATGCGAGCGGTGTTAACGTTACCGAGCTGTTGGCAAATAAGATCAATCATCCCACGGGTGAGATGAACCGCGTGTTTGCATACGAGCTGGTGAGAACCATGTTTGAGGAGCAATAAAATGGCAGATCGGTTTTTTATGAGATTTAATTTGCAGAACAGCGTGGCGCATTACGCTCCAACGGCAGATCTGTTTGCCGCTCTCCTTTCCGAGGAGCGGAGCGAAGCAGAGGCGGAGCTGCGGGATCTTGAAAGGATACAGGCAGAGCGAGTGGCGTATCTTCGAGGAAAATTCGGAGATCAGCTTTCCTGCTTGAAGGGGAAAAAGACCTTGTTCTTGGGAGATTCCATTTCCTCGGACACACTTGGATATCGGCTGAGCGTGACGAGGGCGGCAGAGCTTGACGGAATAGACGGAAGCATCTCAGGCGCAACCAGCTCGGTCATTCTTCACCCCTCTATGAGAAAGATCCTTGAAAAGAAGCCCGATCTGATCTCACTGATGATCGGTGGTAACGACTCGGTCTTTTTCCTGCAGGAGGGAGAAGGCTTGGTCAGTTCGGAGGAGTACCGTCGAAACGTAAGAATGATGCTGAAATGGATTGCGGAAAGTGGCGCGAAGCTATTGCTTTTTGAGATCACCCCCGTTTGTGCGGATCGCTTTGCCCGTCATTTCACCGCCAAGGGCAAGGGGCAGACCGCTGAAAATATCGAGAGGTATAACAAAATCTTAAGAGAAGCGGCAAGGGAATTCGGATTTTTCACCATTCCCCACACATGGATTCAGACCGAGGAAGAACGGGAAGCCTATATTGAGTTAGACGGGATTCATCTTACCGTAAAGGGACAAGAGGTGTTCAGCGAGTATTGGTTGACAAAAGCAATTTCACTATATAATAAAAAAGGAGAAACGGTATGAAAACAGTAAAGGACAAATATCTGGTTGTAGGTGCCGATTTTGCGGGATATCCGCTGAAGGAGGCGGTGGTTGCTCACCTGAAGGAGAAGGGATGGAAGATCACCGATCTGGGCGTGACCGCCGACAGTGACCCCAATGACACCGAAAATATGTTCCACAGAGTGGGACTTCGCGTGGGAGCGCAGATCAGTGAAGGGAATTTTGAGCGCGCGCTTCTGTTCTGCGGAACGGGAATGGGAATCCATATTGCCGCCTCCAAATGCCCCCACGTTCACGCGGGCGTGGTGGAAAGCGTTCCCGCCGCCCTGCGCGCCATTACGGGAAATGGCGTAAACGTACTTGCAATGGGAGCGTTCTACGTGGCACCCGCCATGGGCTGTGATATTGCCGACGCTTATCTTGGCGCCGAGCTGGGCAGCGGATACGAATGGTGGAAGAATTTCTATGAGTTCCATAAGCTTGCCATCGACGAGCTGGAGGCGTTCGACTATGAGGAGTACAAGAAGAACGGCTTCCGCATGGAGCATCTGGGAGATTATCCCCTGAAGCTGGAAAAGAAGCCTGAAAACGAATAAAAAAAGAAGGGAGAACCGATGGTTCTCCGTTCTTTTTTATTGTGTTTGATCCGTACGGGAATCGGTATTTCGCTACGCGAAATGGCAAGTTTTGCAAGGCAAAACCTGCAACCATCCCTCCCTTCGTTCGGATGCGCGCCCATCATACTCGGTGTCGTTCGTATTCTATGCGTGCGCAATCCAATCCCCTTTGCGGATTGGAGCGGGTTCAATCGCCAAGAGAATAAACAAAAGAAGGATATCCATTTGGATATCCTTCTTTTTGGTGACCCACAACAGAGTTTAAGCGAACATTATCACATAAACTCTGCTCCACGTCGTCCATACTGATTTCTACGTCCTCGGTAGTACCGTCATTTATATCAAAGGTAAGCGTGATGTGGTCGTCATAGAGATAAACCGCCTTTACAAACGCGTCGAACAGTTCCTTTTGGCAGTCCTTGTCCTCCACGTTCGCGGCTCTGAAATGCTCCAAGTACGCGAGCAGGGACTCTCTCGTGACCGCCTTGCCTGCCTCTGCCTGAGCTACCAAGATACGAGCGTCGAGCTGCGCTCGCTCGGACTCCAAATCCTGCAAGTGCTCTTTGGTGGAAGCGGTGATAATGCCTTGGTCGATGGCGATCATCACATTGGCTATTGCCTTTTTGACCTCCTTTTGCCGTTCCTGCAGATTGGTGATCTCGGTCTGTCTGACGTCGCCCTTCTGATAGTCAAGCACCTGCTGCACGATCCACTCCATCACGTTCGGTTGGAGGATATACCTACGGATTGCCTTGGCAATCTCGCCCTCCAAAAAGTCGCGGCGCACGGCTTTCTTTTTGCACGTTCCGTTGGTGCGCTTCTCGTTGCATACATAGTAATAGTGGCTGTCGCCGTTCTTCGACGTTCCCGACATTCCTATCATATGAGAGCCGCACCGTCCGCAGAACAGTTTGCCTGTCAATAGGTAGATGCCGTCGTCGGCTCTTTTGCGCCCCTGTGGGTTTTTCTTTGTTTTCATAATCCTTTGTACCCGGTCAAACAGGCTCCTTTCTATGATTACAGGCATACCGCCCTCAATGCGCACGTCATTGAAGATATAAACGCCTG
>JAZNVA010000028.1:0-2245 GCA_045592565.1 Eubacteriales bacterium
CCTGTGCCTCGTTGCAGAAGGAGGCGATCAGGAATGGGGCTCGCTCCTCGTAATCCTCATTGCTTCCATCTGTTGGCTGAGCCAAGAGACGAAGGGCATTTTCAAAAAGTTCTCGATTGGTCATAGCTATGGGGGAGAGGATCAGCTCTGAATGTTGATACGAACGATCTCGTTGGGATAAACGACGGCAGAACCATACAGGTGGAGTCCCTTTACGGCATCGGCAAAGCGAAGCTCGGGGCGGTACGCTATGATCTCGGACAGCTGCTCAGCGAAAGCCACGGCGCGCTTGGTACGCATAATGCAAGCGTAGTCGCCTAAGCCCGTGCCCTTAAATACGGGAATGGAGTTGGAAACAAAGATTTTGCATCCGGCTACGCTACCCAGATAGCCATTTTCCAGCGCGGCGGTATTATCGGAGGCGAGAGCGATTTTGCTTTTCAAAATCAGAGACGCGACAAAGGGAGGAATCTCAAGCACGACCTCCTGTTGATCGGAGACATTATTTGCATACAACGCCTCACGGGCTTCTACGATGGCTTCGAACATATCGAAATCGGAGGCGGTGCAATCGTGATAGGTGTTTTTTCCCGCTCCCTGAACGCAAACTTCGTAAACGAAGCGATCAGCCGTCTCAGCGAGGGCAGATGCGGCGACCTTCATGGCAGCCTCCATCAGCTTCGGGGTGGACTGAGCTTTGTCGATATCGTCAATTTGGAAGTTAAAATATTTTGCCTGATCAATGCAGAGCTCCTTGACGGTATCGCTGAGTGCCTGGGGAGCGGACATGTCGGAATTCTTGGTGTAGTCCTCTACAAGGATCTCACCTACGCCGCAGATTTTGACCGTAGAGCCCTGATTCTTGATCTCTCCTTCAAAGTCACGGTTACAATGTGAGATGGCAATGTACTGCTTGTCCAGCTCCTGATAGAGATTTTCACTCCAGATTGTGGGAATAAAGTTTTGAATAGCCATAGTTGTTTTCCTTTCTTGTTTGAAAATAAATTAGTGCCAGTGCTTCATGGATTCCATGATAGCGCGGTAGTTGTTGTGAACCTGTCGCTGGGACATGGCTCGTACCTCGTCGGGGGAGAAATATTCCCCCGCGGTATGCTTGCCCGCCTTGCCGGCGGAGAGAGACGCGTTTCGGCGGTTGATCTCATCCGCGCGAGCCTCCGACATACACCGCTTTTTTTCGTAAAGGGCATAGGCGGCGCTCAAGGGGATCCCTTGCTCTACGCTGTCCCAAACGCCCTCGGGCACGTTCTCGATGGAAATATCGGGAAAGAGACGGTGAAATTCTCCGATCTCCCGAAGGGCGTTTTGTTGTTCCTGTTCCTTTTGCACAAGAGCGGCACGGAGCTGCTCCACCTCCTGTCGCAGAGTCTCCAGTTCCTGGGCGGAGTCGGGGAGGGAGGGGGTGGCTTCTTCCGTTTCCACCTCGTTGACCGCTTCCAAGGAGATATCCTCCTCAAGAGGCGTGTCGGGTGTTTCTTCCTTCATGACGATCGGTTCAATGGATTCCGTCATCCTCTTTGTCCTCCTTTCCCAGACTCAGCTCCTCCAGAAGCGCCTGACGGTCGCAGATCAGACCCGAGGGGAGTCGGCGAACGTAGGCTTCTGGGGTAATATATCCACCCTCCAGAAGCTTGTCCAGCATGTTCTGAGCTCCGATGGCGCTGTAGCGGGTGATCTCAGCTACGTCGATTCGGGCGGAGAGGAACCCTTTTTTCAACAGGCTGAAGTCCACGGGCGCCGCCTCCACACCGTCCTTGGTATGATAGGGAAGGAGACGGTCGGAGGGGTAGTAGGCGCACATCATATCTGCCCAGATATTCGCCATGTCCTCCACACAACGGTAGAAGGCGTTTCGGATCTGGTCGAGGGGAATGCGGGAGGTCTCCTGGAGAGCCAGAATGGCGCTGGTGTTGCTGGCATCGGTGTTGCCGAGAGCGCTTTCGGTCGCCCCCATCATTTCTTTGGTGAGGTCAACGGCGCTTTCGATCAGCTCCATGTAACCGCTTTGCATCTCGCCCACACCCACCACGGACACGGCGTCGGCAATGTTGCCACCGCCCAGCGCCGCAATGGCTTCTCCCACCTGGTTGGACCATTCGGGGATCTTGGATTTGTCGTAGACCACCTTGGAGAAGGCGGTGTCGATCATGTGTTTCATTGCCATTGCATAAGCGCGGTTGATGAATTTCTGATTGGGGATCATAGCGGTGATGGGAGAGGTTCCGTG
>JAZNVA010000029.1:0-2976 GCA_045592565.1 Eubacteriales bacterium
CCTTATTAATTTTTTATTGATACTTTTTCAAATTTTGATTTGTCGAACACTTGCGCGCGAAGCGTTTTTAAAGTTTCGGTCAAGCCTTTTTAAAGGCTTGTCGGAGCCGCCGCGATCGGCGGTCGCTCTCCGCAGAGCGCGAAATACCCAATCGTCATAAAGCGCCCGAACGGGTGAATTTGTCTGCAAAGCAGACAAAGAGGGGAAACCACAAGTGGGGGTTCCCCTTAATTTCTTTTCGAATAAAATCTGTTTATCACAAAATACAATCTTTTCTCTTGACAACCCTGTCGGGGTTTGCTATAATGGGGGCAAGAAACCGAAACGGTAAGTAGGAAGGAGACGGTTATGAGAATTTACATAACACAGGACACCGAAACGTTGCGTTACGCCGCCGAGGAGCTTGCCTCCTATCTTTGGCGGGTGGGAAACGTCCGCGCCGAGATCGCGGTAGGCAAGGGAACCGACGGTATTACCTTAGGACTGCTGTCCGAGCTGGGACTTTCCACAGAGGGCTTGCGGGATCCCTTCTTTGACGATATCGTGGACCTTCGGGTGGAGGGACTTCGCGGCTATATCGCGGGAAGCAACGAGCGAAGCGTACTGTTCGGTGTTTACGACTATCTGAAATCCGCGGGCTGTCGCTGGGTGCGCCCCGGCGCGGACGGAGAATATATCCCGAAGGCGGATTTGTCAGCTCACTCCTGCGCGTTCCGCAAAAA
The DNA here is from genome assembly GCA_045592565.1 of Eubacteriales bacterium. Taxonomy (GTDB): domain Bacteria; phylum Bacillota; class Clostridia; order Oscillospirales; family CAG-272; genus HGM12713. Next base: position 723 of record JAZNVA010000029.1, read on the forward strand.
GGCGGATCTGCCGTACCGTGGCGAGTGCATTGAGGGGGCGGTCAGCTACGAGCACGTGCGGGATATGATCCTCTGGATGCCCAAGGTCCACATGAACCATTTTATGATGGAGCAGGTCATTCCCTATAACTACATAAGCCGCTGGTATCAGCACGAGGTCAGCACCGTCAAGGCAGACGAGGGCACCACCTTTGAGGAGGTGGGTGAGATGGTGGAAAAGCTGGAGAAGCTCATCAAAAAATGCGGCTTACAGCTCCACGCCCTGGGACACGGCTATCTGATGGAGCCCTATGGGATTCACTATAAGACACGCCATGACCACTATGAGCTGAACGAGGATGCCAAGCGAGAGATCGCTCTGGTGGACGGCAAGAGGGAGCTGTTCCACGGATCTCCCTGCTTTACCCAGCTTTGCATGTCACAGGCAAAGGTGCGAACCAGAATGGCGCGGTGGCTGACCGACTACGTAAAAAAGAAGCCCTATATCGACGTGCTTCACGTATGGCTGGCGGATGCTACGGGCAATCAATGCGAGTGCGAGGAATGTCGGAAAACCCATCCCTCGGATTTCTACGTCATGATGCTCAACGAGCTGGACACAATGCTGACCGAGGCGGGGATCGACACCAAGGTCGCCTTTATCATGTATACCGACACGCTCTGGCCGCCTGAGAAGGAGAGGTTCCACAATCCCTCTCGCTTTATCATGACCACAACGCCGCAACGTGGATGGGGCACGGTCAATTCTCCCGAACGGGCGGAGGGATTGTTGCCCTGGAAGCGGAACGAGCCCTGCTTTGAGGGAGGATACGCCCGTATGCTGTCCTTTATGGACGAGTGGCGAAAGATCTTCGACGGCGACGTGTTCTTCTATGAATATTACATGTATACCCCCCATTTCTTCGATCCCGGCTATATGGAGATCACCCGCAATATTCTGGGCAATATCCGTACCCTGGATCAGGTGAACGTCGGGGGACTCATGAGCGACCAGACCCAGCGCTCCTTCTTCCCCACGGGTCTGCCTATGTCGGTTATTGGGGACGCCCAGTTTGATAGGAATATGGACGAGGAGGAGTATACAAGCACCTACCTGGAGGGAGCCTTTGGCGGGGATTTTCGCGCTGTGCGCTTCTATCTGGAGACCGTGACCGAGCTGTTCGAGCCCAAGACCTGCGCTCTGGTGACCAGCATTGTGGAGCAGGATACGGCAGACGGAGGCTCCTCGGAGAACGATACCACGGGTATTTGGAAAAATAAGAGAATGGCAGAGAAGCTGTCCCGAGTTGCCGAGGCGGTGGATGCCCTTTCGCCCATGGTTGAGAGAAATAAGACCTTGCCCGATGTGTGCCATGCAAAATCCTGGCACCTGTTGGAGATCCACGGTGAGTACTGCAAGCGGCTGGCGGACTTCTATCTGGCTCTGACCGAGGGGAATACCGATCTTGCCACGGAGCGCAAGGAGACGATGATCGATTGGCTGTCCCACCTTGAGGATGAGATCCATCCCCAGTTCGATCTGGTGCTCTTTGAGCAGTGTCTCAGACAAACCGTTAAGAGATATCTGAAAAAATGAAACCCCCACAAAAAAACTTGCAAATCCGACCGAAAAATTCTAAAAAATTTATTGACAGAAATTTTCTGCTGTGATATAATTATTTAGTGAAATGAAATTTGCGCTTTTTCTCCCCGTTTGCAAGAGGGTGGGATAAAAATTGCATTTTTTCGAAATTTTTGAAAAGGGAAGGTATCCTGAAATGAGTTTTAAGAATCAGTATTTGAACGAGCTGATGGACCGCGTGGTCAAGAGAAACCCCAATGAGCCCGAGTTCCACCAGACCGTAAAGGAAGTTCTCGAGTCCATCGAGCCCGTGATCGAGGCGCGCCCCGATTACATCACCAGCGGTGTGCTGGAGAGAATGGTTGAGCCCGAGAGAATCATCAAGTTCCGCGTTCCGTGGGTTGACGACAAGGGCAACGTACAGGTGAACCGCGGCTTCCGTATTCAGTTCAACAGCGCGATCGGTCCTTATAAGGGCGGTCTGCGTTTCCACCCCTCCGTCAACGAGAGCATCATCAAGTTCCTCGGCTTCGAGCAGACCTTCAAGAACTCCCTGACCTCTCTGCCCATGGGCGGCGGTAAGGGTGGCGGGGACTTTGATCCTCAGGGCAAGTCCGATGCAGAGGTGATGCGCTTCTGCCAGAGCTTCATGACCGAGCTTCAGAAATACATCGGCGCTGACACCGACGTTCC
>JAZNVA010000030.1:0-6756 GCA_045592565.1 Eubacteriales bacterium
GTAACTACGTTCGCGCCCGTACCGAGCACGTTTTCGATCACCACGTCACCAAGCTTTGCGTCCGCGGGAACACGAGCCTTGTTGATCTCGGTCATGCACTCGAACATCAGCTCCTTGGGGATCGTTCTGTCGGTCTTTACAGGAACCACGCCGCCGCCCACAACTGCCGCGGTGGTGGTGATGGTCCTCATGGGAGCGGTGCATTCTGCCTGCGCGTATGCCTCGCCTCTCTTACAGGTGTGTCCGCTGACGGACAACACGGTCTTTCCCTCCAGCTCAACCTTCAGCTGACAGCCCTTGGGACAAACGATACAAGTCAATTCACGAATCATTGCTTTATCCTCCCTTATTGTTCAATGCTGAAGGTCAGCTCGTCGGTGGTCACACCGGCGATCATTTCCTTCGTCAGAGTCAAGGTCTCCATCTCACCGGGAGCCACCTTCTGCTTCTTCTTGCTGATCAGCACCGTCTCGCCGTCCTTTACGGTCAGCTTGATATCGCGGTAAACGTCAGCCACACGGAAATAAACGGTAACGTTCTCCTCGGCGGTAATGCGCTGAGGAACGGTGTAACGGATCTTACCGTCGGTAGACAGCCGAATGTTGCGTCCGGACAGCGTCTCGCCCTTCACGTAAGCAACCGCAGCCTTACCCGCGATCTCCGCTTCCTCGGATACGTAGTCAACCAGATCGTGAACGTGCAGAACGTTTCCGCAGGAGAATACGCCCTCGGTCTCGGTCTGACGGTTCTGGTCGACCATAGCGCCGCCCGTAATGGGGCTGAGCGGAATATGTGCGCTCTTAGTCAGCTCGTTTTCAGGCAACAAGCCGACGGACAGGAGCAGGGTATCACATTCAATGTACTGACAGGTTTCGGGAATGGGCTTTCTGCGCTCATCCACCTTGGCGATGGTCACGCCTGTCACTCTGTCCTTACCGTGGATCTCTACCACAGTATGACTGAGCATCAGCGGAATACCGAAATCGTTGAGACACTGTTCAATGTTTCTGGCAAGACCGCCCGAATAAGGCATCAGCTCGCAAACCGCCTTTACCTCAGCGCCCTCCAGCGTCATTCTTCTCGCCATGATCAAGCCGATATCACCAGAGCCGAGGATAACGACCTTCTTGCCGGGCATATAGCCGTCCATGTTGACGAACTTCTGTGCCGTTCCCGCGGTGAATACGCCCGAGGGACGGGTTCCGCAGATATTGAGGGCTCCCTTCGGTCTTTCCCGACAGCCCATTGCCAGAATGATCGCCTTTGCCTCAATGGTAAACATTCCGTCCTCGCTGTTCATGGCGGTGATCACCTTATTGGGAGCAATATCCAGAACCATGGTGTTCAGCTTAAAGGGAATATTTCTCTCTCTGACCTGCAACTCGTAGCGATACGCGTACTCGGGTCCGGTCAGCTCCTCCTTAAAGCGGTGCAGACCGAAGCCATTATGAATGCACTGACGGAGGATTCCGCCAAGGCTCTTATCTCTTTCCAGAATCAGAATGTTACGCAGACCTGCGTCGTATGCGGCAACTGCGGCGCTCATGCCTGCGGGGCCACCGCCGATAATGACAAGATCAATCTTTTCCATCTCACAGATCTCCCTTCGTTTTTCCGTAGTTGATCACAGAACCCTTACCGAACTTGGTTACGTCCTCAAAAGCGATGCCCTTCTCTCTCGCGATGATCTCCACAACGGTAGGAGAGCAGAAGCCGCCCTGACAACGTCCCATACCGCTTCTGGTACGGCGCTTTACGCCGTCCACATCGGTAGCACCGGGAGCAGTGTGGATCGCTTCAACGATCTCACCCTCGGTAATACCCTCGCAACGGCAAACGATACGACCGAAGCGGGGATCCTTTTTGATGATCTCGTTCTTCTCCTCCATGCTCAGGTCATGGAAGTAGTGAGCGGGCTTGCGGCAAGGATTGTAGTCCTTCTTGAGCTCTGCGGACAGTCCCATCTCGTTCTTCAGCATTGCCTCTACGTACTCGGCAATCGCGGGAGCGGAGGAAAGTCCGGGGCTCTCGATACCCGCAAGGGTAACCACGTTGTCACGGTTCTTAATGATGAAGTCACCCGTGCTTCCTACGGAGCGAAGTCCACAGAAGGAGGTGATGACCTTATTGAAGGGCAGCTTGGCTACGTTGTCGCTTGCCTTCGCAAAGATCGTAGCAAATCCGTCAGCCGTGGTGGAGTTGTCCTCCTTGTCCTCCATATCGGTTGCCGTGGGACCCAGCAAAAGGTTACCGTCCACGGTGGGAGAAACCAGAATACCCTTACCCATCTTGGTGGGGGTGTGGAAAATGGTTCTCTGAGTAAACGCGCCGCACTCCTTGTCCAACAGCATATACTCACCGCGTCTGGGATGTACGTCAAAATCCGCGTCACCGGTCATCTCCGCGATCTTATCGGAATAAACGCCCGCGCTATTGATCACGTAGGTTGCCTCAACGGTCTCGCCGTTCTCGGCGGTAATCACATATGTACCGTTCTTCTTCTCGATCTTCTCTACGCAGAAGTTCAGCTTCAGGTCAGCGCCGTTATCCATAGCGTTACCCACAGCGGCAATACACAGCTCATAGGGACAAACGATGGCACTGGTGGTAGCCAGCAATGCGCAGGAAAGATCGGGGTTGATATTGGGCTCCAGATGGCGAAGCTCCTCCCGCTCTACAATGCGCAAGCCCTTGACACCGTTACGAAGTCCGCGCTGGTAGATCTCCTCAACGCCCTCTCGCTCGTTCTCAAAAGCAACAACGAGAGCCTCGTTGTTTTTGTACTTGACGCCAAGCTCTGCCGTCACCTTAGGCATCAGCTCCGCGCCGCGCACGTTCAGCTTCGCCTTCAGAGAGCCCTCCTTTGCATCAAAGCCCGCGTGAACGATGGCACTGTTTGCGCGGGTCGCGCCCATTGCCACGTCATTCTCCTTGTCCAGAATACACAGGCTCAGGTCGTATTTCGCAAGCTCGCGAGCGACCATTCCGCCCACAACGCCCGCGCCGATAATCGCGATATCGTACTTCATCTGTCTGTTTTCCTTTCTGTTTTTGTCTTTTTGGGCAAAGAAAAAGGATGCACAAAAAACACGGAAGCTCTGTTCCGTATTTTCCCGCATCTCCAAATCTCTGCTCGTTATTTGATTTTCCGTTCCCTATTATATCATGCCGTTTTTCTCTTGTCAAGAGTTTTTACAAATTTTCTCTTTTTCTCCACCCGGTCAAGCGATCCTGTCGAGCATACGGGGAACGCCATAGACGTTCCCCGTATGTTCCTTCATTTATTCGCTCATGATGGATTCCAGAAGCGCCTTCGCGTTCTTGATATCCTCCGCGCGGTCACTGTCCTTGATCTCGCTCTCGATGACGAAGGGTCCCTCGTAGCCAAACTCCTCCAGACGGCGGAGAACCGCGGGAATGTTTGCCTTTCCCTGTCCGATGGGAACCATTTTTCCAAGGTTCATACCGTCGGTAGGATAAAATCCGTCCTTGATATGGGTATTTACCACATATTTGCCAAATACATCCAATGCGTCTACGGTGTTTGCCTTGCCGTAAAGGATCAGATTTGCGGTATCCAGATTCACGCCCAGATTATCGGTTCCAATCGCCTCGATGGTACGGAGCATGGTGACGGGAGTCTCCTGTCCTGTCTCAAACAGAAAACGCTGTCCCTTCTTCTGCATATACTTACACAAATGACGAAGTGCCGTTACCACACCGTTGAAATTGGGATCATCGGGATTTTCCGGAATGAAGCCCACATGGGTGATCATGTCACGCACACCAAGCTTCTCGGCAAAATCCGAGGCATTCATCAGCTCCTGCAAGCGCTGGAATCGGTATGCGGGGGGAACCAGTCCAATGGTGGCGGGACCACCCGTAAAGTTCCACTCACAGGGTCTGGTCCAGCCTGCCCACAGAGCGGTAATGTAGAAATCGTCACGGTCAAAGCACCGCTTGACGTAAGCGGTAAACTCCTCGTCTACACAAATGGAATTATCCCAAACGCTGAGCTGACAGCAATCCAAGCCCATATCTACGGCTTTCTGGATCTCTGCCTCCAGATCGGTCTCTCTTTTACAAGTAATGAATACGCCTATCGCATGCTTTTTCATAAATTTTCTCCTTTTCTCCGATTGATTATGCCAAGGTTACGATCGCGCCGTTCTGCGCCGCGCTTTCTCTCAGACTCTCACAAAGCGCCACGGTTGCCGCTGCGCTTTCGGGGGTGTTGACCTCGTTGGTTGCCGTAGGATCCGCCGCCAGCGTGGCAAGCAAACGGATCTCCTCCGCCATACGGTTCTGCTTGGGAAGCTCAGGCTCATACGCCTCTCCCTCGTTGGGGTAAACGGTGAATTTTGAACCGTCCATCTCCAGCTCCGCGTCCTCAAAACGGGCACGGAAGCCCATATAAAATTTCTTCAGGGGGGATTCGTCCCAAGATCCGTCAGCGATCACCACCACGTCATCGTAATACAGACGGGAATTGACTACCTGCCACTGAACCGTGTCATCATAGGATACACAGCTCACTGCCTTTGGCTCACCCAACAGGAACCGCGCCATATCCACGTCGTGAATGTGCATATCCAGTACACAACCGCCACTCTTGGCAGTATCTCCGAACCAGTGCTCAAAGCTCCATTTTGGGAGGGGGCTGAGGCGATCCATATGGATATATTTCAGCTTACCGAAGCGACCGCTGTCAATGCACTCCTTCAAATAGAGATATGCAGGCTCAAATCGGAGGCACTGTCCGATCATCAGCTTTCTGTCACACTCCTTGGCAACGCGGATCATCTCGGCACAATCCTCGGAGGTGAGCGCCATGGGCTTCTCGCAAAGCACGTGCTTTCCGGCTCTCAGCATACGGATCGTATACTCCTTGTGAAGATAGGTCGGCAGACAGATGTCCACCATATCCAGCTTTTCTTTCGCAAGCATTTCGTCGCAGTCGGTATAGGCGTGAAGGTCGTCCAGACTCATTTCGCCCTCCGAACCAAGATTGATTCCCGACTCCAGCTTTTTAAACTGCTCGGGATTGATGTCACAAATGGCAACGAGACGAACATTTGCCCCCTCCGCCGCCAACAGATCGTACCCTTTCTTGTGAGACTTGGCGATCCCGCCGAAGCCAAGCAATGCAACCTTGATCTCTTTCATGTTCTCCTCCCAAATAATACTACTTGATTTTTTGCCGAAGCTGTGGTATACTGATAGTCGGAAGCTCCGACGGTTTTATTATACAGGAAACCGCGATGATCTTCCATGCATTTTTTTATTCGAAACTTGCATAATCTTTTAAGATAAAAAGAAAGGTGAGATTTATGGCATATATCAAGATTCCCCTGAAGAATATCGTTACCATTCAAAAGATCGTCTCTCTGATCCATAATGAGTTTTCCCCCACGTATCAAACCAATGGGGAAGCCCACGATTTCTGGGAGATCGTCTACGTGGATCGGGGGGAGCTGTATCTGTTGGGTGGTGAACAGGAGCATCTTGTGAAGCAAGGGGAGATCATTTTCCATCAACCCAATGAATTTCACCGTGTTCGATGCGACGGCATCCATTCCGCCTCGGTCTTTATCGTCTCCTTTGATTGCCGCTCTCCCGCTATGCGCTTCTTTCGTGAAAAGGTCATGGAGGTTCCGCGAGATCTTCGTCCGATCCTGCAGATGCTGACCGAGGAATGCATCCGGTCGTTTCATATTTCCGCTCTCCCCCTGCGTCAGACCGAAAAACCGCCTCTCGGAGGGCAACAGCTGATCCGAAATTATCTGGAATGCTTCCTGATCCGCCTGATGCGCTTTGCCTCTGATCAGGATAATTCTCAAGAAAGCTTCTTCCCCTCTCAGGAGCATTTGGAAAGCAGTCTCGCAGAGGATATTGAGACTTATTTAAAGGCGCATCTTTGCGAACGGGTCACGTTGGAGGATCTCTGTCGGGAGTTCCACTTTGGCACCAGTACGCTCTGCAACGTGTTTCGAAAGCGAACGGGAAAGCCGATCCTGCGATATTTTCTGGAGCTGAAGATCGAGGAAGCGCAACGCCTGCTTTACGAGGATCAACGCACCATTACCGAGATCTCCGAGCATCTTGGATTTGAAAATCCACAGTATTTTTCAAGGATCTTCCGTCAATATGTCGGCGTCTGCCCCAGAGAGTTTCGGAGCATGACCATCTACAAAGTGGCAAAGCCGATCAAAAAATCCTAAAATATCCCCGTTTTACTGAAATTTTTTTCGTCTTTTCACAAAAAAATTATCAATATCCCTTTACTTATTGCAAAAATTGTGATATCATATTAGGTGGTAAAAAATTATTTATTATAAGGAGGATTTCCTAAACATGGCTATTGAAAGAAAAAAACAATCCATGGACGGTAATACCGCGGCGGCGCACGTTTCGTACGCTTTCACCGAGGTTGCCGCAATCTACCCCATTACTCCTTCTTCCGTCATGGCTGAGCTGACCGATTCTTGGTCCGCAGGCGGTCTGAAGAACATTATGGGCGAGAACGTAAAGGTTATGGAGATGCAGTCCGAGGCAGGTGCCGCAGGTACCGTTCACGGCTCTCTCGCTGCCGGTGCGCTCACCACTACTTACACCGCTTCTCAGGGTCTGCTTCTCATGATCCCCAACATGTACAAGATCGCCGGTGAGCTTCTCCCCTGCGTCATCCACGTGTCGGCTCGTTGTGTTGCATCTCACGCCCTGAATATCTTCGGAGATCACTCCGACGTATACGCT
>JAZNVA010000031.1:0-19716 GCA_045592565.1 Eubacteriales bacterium
TTCGGGTGTAGTCAGATCATAAACGCGGATATAGCCAGCCTCATCTTCTTCCACACGGGAATACTTACAGCCGAGGAGCATCTTGGTTCTGTTCATTTCAGCGGATGTGAGCGCAACGTAGGTGCGACAGCTTGCGTCAAGCTCGCCCGCGGTCATTTCCGCGATCATTTTTCCGTGACGGATAATGCCGTAGTGAGTCGCCACCTTCTGAAGCTCGCCAAGCAGATGCGAGGAAACGATGATACTGCGCTTGCCGTCCTGAATGATATCAAGGAACACCTCGCGCATGATTCTCATGCCGTCAGCATCAAGGCCGTTCAGAGGCTCGTCAAGCACAAGGAGTGTGGGATCGCCGAGAAGCGCCATAGCAATACCGACTCTCTGCTTCATGCCGAGGGAGCAGTTCTTGTATTTATTGCCTGCCGCCCCCTCCATACGAACCATTTTGAGAACCTTAATTACTTCCTGCTCGGCATTCGGAATGCTGAGGTTAGAGGCCTGAAGCATCATATTGTCAAACACGGTAAGCCCACCAAAGCATCCGGGCGCTTCGATCAAAACACCCATTTTGGCTCTTACACTCTCGTCGGTATAGTCCTTGCCGTACAGCTTGATCGAGCCACCGCTTACGGGGATCAGTCCGCAAATCATTTTTTCAGTGGTGGATTTTCCCGAACCATTCTCGCCGATAAATCCGTAGATCGCGCCCATCGGCACGGTCATATCAAGCCCGCACACCGCCTGCTTGGGGCCGAAGTTTTTGGATAAGTTTTTTATTTCAACTGCATTCATTTTTTCGCCCCCTTAATACACGTCACACTTGTTAAGAAGCCTTGTTCCCGCTACGTTGTAAATGATCGCCCAAGCAACCGATACGAGGGTGCAGATGATCAAAGAGCCGATGCTGCTTGAAAGGTTGGCGTTTACCGATGCCCCATAAAGGAAAATGTTGAGGAAGCCCGTAGGAAGCTTGATCCCTTCAACGATCGCCGCCGCACCGATGATAAGAATACCCGTGCCAAAGAAGAAGGACGAGGCTACGGAAATACCGAAATATCTTCTGAAGATCACGTTGAGGAAGGTGTAAAGGCTTGCCCAACCGAGCGACATAATGATCTTGCCGAGGATAGCAATAATCAAGGAGCCTACATTGACAGTTGTTTCATATCCTACAAGTAATCCGCCCACCGTACCTCCAATGAGGTAAGTAATGCACATACAGACAATAGCAAAGGCGCACACAAGGCTCTTGGAGATCATGTAATCCTGCTTTTTTGCGTGGGTAGTAAAGAGCTGCTTAACGTAACCCGATTTGTAGTCATGCCCTATAAATATGGATACCATAATACCGCCGAAGATGAAAACCATATTCATATTGGCGTAGTCAGCAATTCCTTCGATCACGTAAAGCGATTTCGAGGCGGCAATAATCTGCCACACGTTAGAATAAAGAGGCTCCATCGTCTGTCCGTTCTGATCGGGCATCATGGTCATAGCCGATACCATCGCAGGAATGATCGCGGCAATGGCAAGGAAGATATAAAAGAGAGGCGTGTGGAACAGACGATAAAAGTCAACGCCGAGCATGCCTTTGATTCGTTCCCCAAAGGTAGGCGATTCAAATTTGATTTCACGTGTTGTATTCGTCATTTTATTCTGCCTCCTTTTTCGACATCAGCTCGATGTAATATTCCTCAAGACCGATCTTATTTCTTGAAATTTCGCTGACAACGTGACCGTTTTTCATCAAATAGTCAACGATAGAAGCGGTATCGTCCACATCGTAAACGCGGAGATATCCATCTTCTTCACGAACGTCCGTATACTGCTTTTGAAGAACGGCTTCCGCCCCCTGCATATCCGCGCATTTCAGTGAGGTGAATACCTGTGCTCTCGAATCCATCTCTTCAGACGAAAGCTCCATGATCATCTTGCCCTGACGGATAATACCATAGTGGGTTGCGATCTTTTCAAGCTCACCGAGAATGTGAGAGGAAATGAGAACGGTACAGCCGTATTTCTTCGTAATATCCACGAGGATCTCACGCATAATCCTCATGCCGTCAGTATCAAGACCGTTGATCGGCTCGTCGAGAATGAGAAGCGCGGGATCGCCGAGCAGAGCCATAGCAATGCCGATACGTTGCTTCATACCGAGAGAACAGCTCCTGAATTTGAGGTTGGCGTTATCCTCCATACGCACGATCTCGAGCACACGGCGGATTTCCTCGTCTGCGTTCTCAATCCCAAGATTGATGCACTGCATCATAAGGTTCTGATATACGCTCGATCCGGGGAAACAGCCCGCGTTCTCAATCAAAGCACCGACTCTTACGCGCACACCGGGATCGGTGTAATCTCTGCCAAACAGCTTGATCTCACCGCCATCGGGAACGAGATGACCGCAGATCAGCTTCTCGGTGGTGGATTTGCCCGAACCGTTCTCACCGATAAATCCATAGATCGCGCCCTGTGGAACGGTCATATTCAGGTGATCGACTGCATACATTCCTCGAAAGCTTTTTGAAAGATTTCTGATTTCAATAGCGTTCATTTTTTACTCCTTCGTTTTATTTGTAAACGCAACACAAGCGAGCCGCATTTTTACGCCTCGCTTACGTTGTTATGGCTTTTATCGGTTCTTTGCCGCATCAATGCGAGCATCGGCTGCAGCTTTGCGCTCGTTAGCCTCGGCGATCTGAGCATCGCGCTCTTCCTGCATCATTGCTTGTCTTTGCGAGGGCGACATCTTCGCTTCTTCCCAATTTGCCTTCGCCTCTGCCTTTGCTGCGGCAAAATTTGCCTTGTCGACCTCGTGCTGTGCCTTGGCACTTTCCTTCATGCTTGCAAATGCTTTGCCAAGCCCTGCTGCAATAGCAACTACACCTGCACCTATCGCGCCTATAATGATCGGTTTCTTGTTTTTTGATACTGCCTTTTTGATCTTTTTTACGTTATTTTTCATTTTAAAGTTCTCCTTGCTTTTATTTCTCCATAATTTTGTCGCTGAGCTTCAGAATTTCAGCGCCGTACTTCTTTTTGCGTGAATTGAGAATACCCTTGTATATCGGGTAGTTCACAAGAGCCATAATCATTCCAACAACACCAATTACGATGCCGGGAATCATGGTGGAATCCATGCCGATGGTAGAGCCGATATCTGTCATAACAAGGCTCATACCTGCGCCCATAACAATGGCGGAAATGCTTCCAAAGATGTATGCAAATGCGTTTGCGGGACGCTTTACCTTTGCGTCAAGCTCGCGGAGTACGTCAAGCTCCGAGGGAGTCTTTTCCATGTACTGTGTGCGAATTTTCTGTGCCATAAGGTGCTGATCGTTTCTGTTCATTATAAATTACCTCTCTGTGTCTGTTTTTGATTTTGTGACTGTATTATACCAATCGTTTGTTTTTGATTGTTTTGTGAAATGTTTGCATTTTGTTAATCCTGAATTTTTTACGATTTTATAATTTCTTCGGACAAGCGAAGAATTTCGGGGGTCAGCTCTGCCTTGGTTTTACGAGCAATTCGTCTGTAAATCGGGTAGGCGGGAATCATGATAAGAGAACCGATAATCATAAAAAGTGCCGAGAGCCAAGCCGCACCCGCGAACACGTCAAGGAAGAAGCACATTCCGATACCGAAGACGAGCGCCCCTACGATACCGAAGCAAAGGCTTTCAATCGTACCTGCCATTTGTACGCGCAGATCAAGCTTTTTGAGCCTTTCAAGCTTACTTTCCCCGTGGGGCATATATTTTCTTCTGATGCTTTCGACTTCCTTGTTTCTTGTCGCCGAATAATTGTAACTAAAAGTGTTGTTTTCCATAATACTCCTGTTTCTTTCGTTTCATTGTAACGATATTATACGATACCGATTTTTGAGTTTTGTTGGCGATTTGTTGCTGAAATGTTATAAAATCGATTTTTATAACAAAGAAGGATAGGCTTTTGCGCCTATCCTCGCTTGGTGTTCCATTCATGATCTTGTTGTATCGTTCAGCCTATCTTTCAGATCTCCGTAAACAGGGGTGGCAAGTCCGAAGCCGCCCGAAACCGTCAGGATCTGTCCTGTTGTATACGCGGAATCGTCACTTGCGAAATACACTACAGCCGAAGCAATTTCCTCGGGAAGTCCTATTCGACTCAGAGGAATATGCTTTAAAAACAGCGCGCGGAACTCATCGGACAAATTTTCCTTAACTGCGTCGGTCGCTGTCATTCCCGGAAGAACAGCGTTGCATCTTATTTTGTGCTTTGCCTCATGCACGGCGATCAATTTTGTCAAATAATTGATCGCCGCTTTGGATGTTCCGTAAGCGATCTGTGAAATATCGGGGACACTGCCGCCGACGGAGGAAATATTGATAATGCTGCCTCCGTTTTTCATATATCCGACTGCCGCTTTACTTGCCATAAATACACTTCGTAAATTGAGTGTGACCGTGTCAATAAAAACGTCGGCATCGGTTCTCGCAAGATCAAGATCACGTTTGGGATCGGACGTTCCGAAGTTGTTGACCAGTACGTCGATCCTTCCCTCATTTTTTGCAACCTCCTCTGTCATGGAGACGTAGGATTCGGGAACGCTTGCGTCGTTATATACACACCTCACCCTGAAGCCCTCATGATTTAGGCGAGACGCTTCCTTTTCTGCTCGTTCGAGATTTCTTGCCGCCATATATACTACCGCCCCTTCCTTGGCGCAGGCTTTCGTCACGGCAAGACCGATACCTCGTGTGGATGCTGTTACGATGACGACCTTATTCTTTAGCTTCATTTCTATTTTCCTTTTTGCTGTGAATTTGGGGTAATAAAAAAACCGCTACGAGTCCGACGGCAACACATACGATTTCTGCGAGTGCCAGTGATTGGATGGAGCTTACCGCCGCAGAGATTTCATCCACCCCCATATTGATGTTTGCCGTTACTCTGTTGGTAAACAGGGGGACGAAAACCGCAACGCCAAAGGGCGCGGCAAGATCTCGAAAAAGACCATAGGTCCCCGTGGCGGCTCCCGCTCTTTTGGCTGGAATTCCCGAAAGCACGACTCTCATAAAAATCGTAGCGTTAGCACCAAGACCAAAGCCGAGAATGCCGAGAGAGACTGCCAACAGTAAAACTGAGGTAATTTTAGAAAATGCAAGCATCAACGCGCATCCGATCCCCGTAGCGACAAAGGAGATGCTCAAAATCCGCTTTGGCTCAAATTTATCTGCAAGCGGTCCGAGAAGGATCGATCCGAGAGACATACCGATATACATTATGGATATGGCATATCCTGATATAACCGTATTTTGGGGCTGAGTGTAGTTTACAAACACAATGATATTCGTCATATTCGCTTGCATCAATCCTTGGGTTAAAAAAAGTGCTACGATCGATAGAATAAATGACCGCCGCTTCATAAAGCCCCCCTGTAAAATAGGAGTTTTTGCTTTTCTTTCTACCCAAATGAGCATGACAAGAGATAGCACAGCCGCAAGGAAGACGAACAGAAACGCCTTCGAGCTCCATCCAAAATTCTGACCAAAGGAGGGAATACAAAGCATAAGGCTAAAGAATAGCAGTACGAAAATACTGCCAAGTCCGTCAAAGGCTGAGAGGGATCTTTGGGGCATGTTCTTTTCCTTGTTTGTCAAAAAGCAAACAACGAAGATGATGACAGAGATCGCGACGCATATCCACATCATAACGCGCCAGCCCCATCTGTCTATAATGATTCCTCCGAGTGTGGGGCCCAAGATAACGGACGCGCTCGACACCAGCATATAAAGAGAAAAACCGCGCGAGATTTTGTCCGGTGGAAACTCCCCGACGATGTATGCAATTACAACGGGAGCAATTGCCGCGCTCCCAATCCCAACAACAAATCTTGCCACAAGCATAAGCCAAAGCGACGGTGCAACCGCTGTCATAATATTCCCTAAAATAAATATCAGGATCCCTAAAAGCAACGTGATTTTTCTACCGATCATATCACCCAGCTTTCCAAAGATCGGAGCAAATGCGGCGGTGGAGACAGACATGGCAAGTGCCGTCCATGTCGTATTATTATATTCAAGCCCCAGATCCTGAACAAACGCGGGTCCAAGTACCGTTGTAAATCCACCGATAATACCGATCAGAAAAGCCGCAAGTGCATAAGGAACGAACCCCAGAAGATACGATTTTGAATTTGTTCTTTCCATAAATTCTCCTTCATGATCATCGTCATTTCATAGTGTATCCATTTTTCACTGAATTATTTATGCACAAATTGGGCATAATCCTTTTTGAAAAGAGGATAACCTCTAAAACAAAAAAGGAGATTCAATTTATGTCAATGATCAACAAAGAAATTGCAGATTTCAAGGCGCACGCGTATCACGAAAATGATTTCAAATCGGTGTCTAAGGGGGATATTCTCGGCAAGTGGAGCGTATTTTTCTTCTATCCTGCGGATTTTACCTTTGTATGTCCCACAGAGCTTGAGGATCTTGCAGACAAATACGAGGATTTCAAAAACGTAGGCTGTGAGATCTATTCTGTTTCTACAGACACACATTTTGTGCACAAGGCATGGTACGATGCCTCGGAGAGAATCAAAAAAATCAACTATCCCATGCTTGCCGACCCTACGCATCATATTTCAAGAGATTTTGGAGTTTTAATTGAGTCCGACGGTCTTGCCGAGCGCGGAACCTTTATTATCAATCCGGAAGGGAAGATCGTAGGCTACGAGGTGACGGCAGGAAACGTCGGCAGAAATGCTGAGGAGCTTTTCCGTCGTGTTCAGGCGTGTCAGTTCGTTCACGCGCACGGCGATCAGGTCTGCCCTGCGAATTGGAAACCTGGCGCGGAGACACTCAAGCCCAGCCTTGATCTTGTAGGTCAGCTCTGATGAAAGCCACCCAAGGCTATGATAAAGAAAAGCTCTATGACGTGATCGTCATAGGTGGCGGTCCGGCGGGACTGACCGCTGCACTCTATCTGGCACGTGCGAAATACAGAGTGTTGGTGCTTGAAAAGGAGCAATTCGGCGGGCAGATCACCATTACCCACGAGGTCGTAAATTATCCGGGAATCGGCAGGGCAAGCGGTAAAGAAATTACAGAAACGATGAGGAGCCAAGGCGAATTCTTCGGTGCGGAATTTTTGCTCGCGGAGGCGAAAGGACTGGATGTTATCGGAGATATCAAAACGGTCAGTACGGATAAGGGAGACTTTTACTGCCTTGGGATCCTGATCGCTACGGGAGCTCATCCGAGAGCGATTGGTTTCAAGGGAGAGGCGGAACACAAGGGACGCGGTGTGGCTTATTGCGCCACATGCGACGGAGAATTCTTTACGGGGAAGGAGATCTTTGTTGTTGGCGGCGGATATGCGGCTGCAGAAGAAAGTGTTTTCTTGACCAAGTTTGCGCGACACGTTACCATTTTGATGCGAGGCGATGATTTTACCTGCGCGGCGGCGGTTGCGGAACCGACAAAAAAGCATAAAAATATCACGATTCTGAAAAACACTGTAGTGGAAGAAGTATCGGGCGAGGGCGGGTTGAATTATATACGCTATAAAAATACCAAAACGGGAAAGGTTACGGAATACAGAGCCGATCGGGGAGATTTCTTCGGTTTGTTTGTTTTGGCAGGGTATACGCCGGATACCAAAATTGTAAAAGACTTAGTAGAGCTAAATGATCACGGCTATATCGTTACCGATTCGGAGCAGCGTACCAGTGTAGACGGCGTATATGCGGCAGGTGACGTATGTATCAAACCGCTTCGCCAGATCGTTACCGCTACGGGTGACGGCGCGCTTGCGGCTACCGAGCTTGAAAAGTATGTTGCTTCCGTGCAAAGCAGAACGGGAATTTTTGCAAAGCCACCTGTTTCCAAGAACCATGTGGCGGAAGCGTCTGTCAAAAGCGCCGAAAGCCAAGACTTGTCCGGCGGGGTGTTGTCGGAGGATATGAAGGAGCAACTGCGGACTCTGTTTGAAAAAATGCAAGGTAACGCGATACTCAGGCTCTATCTTGACAAGCGCGAGATATCACGGGAGCTTGAGCGCTATATGCATGAGCTTGCGTCACTGTCAAATAAGCTGGCTGTTGATGTGGCAGATGCCAATGCTTCCTCTGATTTCGCTCCATGTGTAAGGCTGTGCCGCGCTGACGGAACAGAGACTGGACTTGCTTTTCACGGCGTTCCGGGCGGTCATGAGTTTTCCTCCTTCGTTTTAGGGATCTATAATGCAATGGGTCCGGGACAGCCAATGTATGAGAAAGCAAGCGCGCGAATTCAAGCAATCAGTAAGCCTACTGATATGAAGGTGCTCGTATCCCTGTCTTGCACGATGTGTCCCGATACGGTAGTATCCGCACAGCAGATTGCGGCGAAAAATAAAAACGTCACGGCAGAGATATATGATATTCACCACTTTGAGGAAATACGAAAACGATATAACGTCATGAGCGTTCCGTGCATTTTGATCAATGATACCAAGGTTTCTTTTGGGAAAAAGAACCTTGAACAGATCCTGGAACTCATCGGGTAAACAGAAAAAGGCGATGATCTAAGCGATCATCGCCTTCTGCTGTTAAATTTTCAAAATGCTTTCTGTCACACAATAAGATCCTCATCTTTGGTAAAAGATATTGCTGATTGCTTGACTTTGTGCGGGAGCTGTGGTACAATCATTAACAGCGGGCTCGAAAAGAGGCAGCAAGGGAAGGAGAGAACGTATGAAGACCGAACGAAATATTCTCATTGCATTCATTCTTAATTTTGCTTTTTCCATATTTGAATTTTTCGGTGGGATATTTACGGGAAGCGTGGCAATTCTTTCCGATTCGATTCATGATATCGGAGACGCTACCAGCATCGGAGTTGCCTTCTTTCTGGAAAAGAAGAGCAAAAGGCAGCCCGATGAAAAATACACCTACGGCTATGCCCGTTACTCGGTGATCGGAAGCGTCATCACGACCTTGATCCTTTTATTCGGCTCGGTCGCTGTGATCTATCATGCCATTGTCCGCATCATGGACCCCACACAGATCAATTACAACGGCATGATCATTTTTGCCGTTGTGGGGGTTCTGGTGAATTTCGGCGCCGCATTCTTTACGCGGGAAGCGGGCTCGCTCAATCAAAAGGCGGTCAATCTGCACATGCTGGAGGACGTTCTCGGATGGCTTGTGGTGTTGATCGGCGCGGTCGTGATGCGCTTTACGGATCTTTCCCTGATCGATCCGCTGATGTCCATCGGCGTGGCGATCTTCATTTTGATCAATGCTTTGAAAAATTTAACCGAGGTGTTGGAGCTTTTTCTTGAAAAAACGCCTCGAGATGTAGATCTTCATGAAATTCATGAGCATATCGAGAAGATCGAGGGGGTTCTCGGAGTTCACCACGTCCACGTATGGAGCATGGATGGACAGAATCATTACGCCACCATGCATATCGTTACCAATGACGATCCCCATCATATCAAGGAGAAAATCCGCGAGGAGCTTCGGGAGCATGGGATCGGCCACGCAACACTGGAGCTGGAAGCGGAGGGGGAGCATTGCCACGATGAGCATTGTCACGTGGATCACACCTCCTCGTCGGCACATCACCACCATCACCACCATCATCACCATCACTGAATCCGTTTTTTTAAGACGAAAAAAAGCCGCTACGCTATGCGTCGCGGCTGTTTTTGGTCTTTAAAGATAAACGAAATCGGTAAATACGCAATCCACTCCGATGGAGAGAAGCTGTTGGATCCGTTCGAGAGAGTTGTAGGTGTACGCGAAGGTAAAGATATCGTAGCGATCGGTCATGGCAATGAAATCCTTGTCCACAATTTTTGTGGACATCATTTTGATGTCATTCGCCACACACCATTGGAGGATCGCCTCCAGCTCATGGTCACTGGTTCCCGTGGGAGTCTCCTGATCGCCGAGTCCCGCGTACATAAAATATTTAAATCCGTATTTCTCGTCCTTGGCGATCTCCAGCATCTGAGAGGACAGGTGGGAATCGAAGAAGATCTCCAGCACAAGCCGCTCGTAGATGTCCTCATAAACCGCACCGTCTCCGCTGTCTCTTTCGCGGATCTCAGCGTCAAGGGAATCGTAGAACAGAGTGAGCTTTTCCGCCACGGTGCCCTCGTATCCGCTTCGGTAAACACTCAAAATATCCAGATCCATACGGATCTCGGGATATTGAAGCATCATGTCGATCAACAGCTCAAGATCAATGGGAGTAAAGCCCTCCCGTCTCGTTGCCATGAACTCGTCATAAAGCAGTTCAGTTTCGTATTGGTGCAGGGCAACGATTTTTCCGTCCTTGGTCAGAAGCAGATCGATCTCGAAAAATCGCTGTCCCATACCGTAGTGGTAATCAAATACCTCAAGGGAGTTCAGATAGGTGTTGGCGCTTGGCAACCAAGGAGCGCCGCCCAACGCATGTGCAATGGTCTGGAAGGCGTAAAATTCCTTTGTTACGCTTTCTCTGAAATGAGCGGTCAGCGCAATGTTCTCGATATTGGTTGCTCTGCCACTTTCGTAAGCATACTTGATCTGATTGAGCAGACTTTCGTTGGTATTCAAGGAAACAGGGGAGCTTTTTACCGCCCAACTCTGGAAGGATTTTCCCCGCAGAGGAATAAACAGATCGGTTTCATTCAGGGTGACGAATTCCGAAAGCCTGACGGAGCGGATCTTCAGGTCGTTGACGAACAGATCCACACAAATGGGTTCAAAGATCGCCTCCAGAGAAGAAGAACGGATCGATTCAATAGAGTCGCTTCTTGTTTCTTCCCGTTTTCCGTCTGTCCAACCAACAAAGCGATAACCCACGTCGGCGTCGGCGGAAATTTCTGCGGTATTTCCCCTGACAAGTCCTCCTTGATAATACACGGTTTGTATCGGATCAATGGTGATCGTGGGGACGGTCGGTGCCGTCTCCGTTTCCTTGGATCCTTCTTCGGCGCCTGCGGGGGGGTGTTCGACGGTGTTCTGATCGGCTCCATCGCTTTCCTCAACATTCGGATCGGTTTCGGGAGCGGGTGTATCGCAGGAGGTCAGGCAAAGGACCGATAGGAAGCATATGATGAATAGCAGGAGGAGTAAGGATAGTTTTTTTTTCATTCGGTATTCTCCTAAAAAGTGACCGTTTGGATGTCGTGATAGTATCGCCCGTTTTTTGGCGGTCTATCCGTTTTTTGCTATTCTTTTTTCCGTATCAGAAGAATAGGGGAAAAAGAATAAAATTTATGACACATATCGTCTTATTTGTAGATGATATATTCCGCCAGTCCTCCGAATTCGAAGGAATAGTAATTGCTTGCGAATCGTGTGTCGTTCAACAGGACATCGGGTACGGAGAAGGACGTATCTCCATAAGTAAATACGGTAAGCTGGATGTCGGTTTTTGTTTCTGCCGCAAAGGCATCAAGCAAAGCCTTGAGCTGAGCCTCTGTTTTAACGAATACGGACATGCCGTTGTAGGTCAGGTGATCCCAAAGCAATGCGGAAGGGAAGCTCTTGCCGAAGTCGAAATCCTGATAGAGCGGAGTCCAACCGTCATTGTAGGGATATTGAACGTCCTTAGAAACGAGGATTTGATGGAAATTCAACATTCTCGGCTCGACGGGATTGTTCGGACTGGGACTTTCGATGCTGGAACGTTCTACGTCACAATAATAGAATTTTCCGTCCGATGCCCGTACGGCAACGATGGCGTGAGAGCCAAAGCCCGTATTTCCGAGATTTCCGATGGCATTGTCTCGATATCTGTGAATGAATACGCGGTATGCTTCCAATCCCTCGATCCGCATGAGCAAAAGGCAGGATTTGGCGTAAGCGCAGCAAACCGCAAGATTGTCAAGAAGTGCCCCCTCGATGTGGAAGGAGTTTAGCTTTGCCGCGAGGCTGTCGGGAAACAGGTCTCTGTCTGCGGGATAGAGGTGTGAAGTGTAGGCGTGATCGTAGGCCACGTTCCGACCGAACCAGGAATAAATGGCGTAAACCTTTTCCTCGATGGTCATACCGTCCTTGATGATCTCCCGAAGGATCTCCTTTGCCTGCTTCAGACAAATATCGGCGGGAGAACCGTCCACGGTCTCGGGGATATATTCATGCTCCAGCGCATACCAAAGCTGTTGGGTATTCCAAATGCCCGTCAGTCGCTTGGTGTACAGCGATAGGTAAGGGAAGTCCTCAAAGTCATCGGAACGGTCCTGCAGGGTGGAGTTACTCTCATAGGTGAGAACGTTCTCGAATCGGTTCGTTTGTATGGGAGAGTCGGCGTTGCTTTCGGACGCGATGTCATAGGGGATCAGCGTAATGACGAAGCAGCTGCTGTCCTTCTCGAAGTAGCCCGTAATTCCCACTGCGCTTCGGATCAGCTCACAGTACCAATAAACCTCGTTGATCTCCCATTGCGCCCATTTGTGGGGGAACGTCAGCTCTACACGGAAGGTTCCCCGCAGGAAGGAGGAGCTGTCCTTCTGATAAAAGGCGTAGTAGTCAATAATTGCCGCAAGCTCCTCATAGGAGTTTGCTTGTGTCATGGATTGCGGGGGAGCGAGAAAATAGACAAAATTTTGGGTGAGCTCTTGCATAAACTGCGTATCTTCCGCCGCCCAAAGCTCGTCGTTGGTATCCAGATCGGCAATGCTCGTCTTCAGCGTGCTCCATATCTCCGTGATCTGCGCTTTGTTCTGCGCGGTCAGGAGCTGTTCCCGCGCGGCTTGGATATAGCCGTTCGCTTGTCCGATCTGCTCGGATCTGTAGTCGCCCTTGGTAATGGCGTTTGTCAGGTAAAGATCCACTGCCTCGTGAAGAACGGACAGATCATTCGTGTTTTCAATAAGGAACGATGCTCCGTATCTTGCGGCTTCCTCCTTGCTTTTTGCCTGAGAGATCTGCGCGAGGATCTCATTTTTTGCCGTATCGCCGTCGGGCAAGGGATTGCGCGCGAGGAAGGCGTCGATCTGTCCGTTCCAGCTCTCGGTCCACGTTGCCCGATCGCTTTGCAAAGCCTCAGTGATAGTGGGAGTCGCATCAATGCTTTGGAGACAAAGCTCAAACAAGGAGTTGACTTCATCCTGGCTTTCGGCATCCCTGATGTCAAGGGAACGCTGGGAGATGAGCGCTTGGATCCGCTCTCGGTCGGCGGTTCGATACAGTCCGTAATTGACAGCAGAGCTTAACTGCTCGATCTTTTCGTTTTTGAGTCGGTTTAGCTCTTCTAACGTATATTGCGCATCAGTCTTGATTTCATAAAGCTCGGTTTGGAATTGGCGAACCAATCGCTCCGCTTCTTCCTTGGTTTCCGCTTCCTTGATCTTTTTGGTGTAATGCAGGATCATCTGTTCAATCTGCTTTTGTTCAGACTCTCGGTAATCGGATAGATCCACCAATATGCCGAACTCCTCCAACAGCTCGTTGAGGGATAAGGTCAGATCGGTAGGAACGCCAAGGATCAGCGACTCATGCTTTTCATAGGTCGCAAGGAGCTGTTCCGTATCGGTACACTCCCGAAGCTCGTTTTTTGCATCCAGGATCAGGTGCGCGAGTGTGAATCGCTCCTCCTCCCGATAGTCGTCTGCGCTGACAAGGGAGTCTATTTTTTTGATATATTCTTCCAGCGCGGTATCAAGGTCGTCGTTTCGATTGCTTTGATCGGAATATTCCACGTATTTCACAAAGCCGCAGGAGCAAAGCAAAACGACACAAAGAGCCGAGAGAAGGATCAAAAATAAAATTCTTTTTTGTTTCATTTGTTTTATCCCTTCGTGAATTGCGCGAGACGGTCCTCGTATATGGTCCAGGTGTAGCCCGTAGTATAGTTGTCAAGCTTGGGCACGTAGACCAGAGCGGTCTGGGGAGCTCCGTCGAGAAGTCCGTCCGAGGGGGGAAGGATCGATCCCTCACTGTCGTAAAGATAGATCCCTTCCAAGGAAATACAGCCCGCAAAGCTTCGTACACTCAGACTCTTAAAGGTGGTGCCTATGTGGATCCTGACCAGATCGGTACAGCCCTCAAAGGCGTTTTCTCCGACGGCGGTAACGTTCTTTCCGTTATAGACCGAGGGGAGAATGACCTCCGTCATGTCGAGATAGGAATCCTTGACGCCGACAATGGTATATCCCGTTCCCACGAGCTTGTACTCAAACGCGTCGGCGTAATCCGCATTCGGCTCGCCGTTGTAGTCGGCAAAGTCCACCTTCTCCGTGCTCGGCTCAACCGCCACCACCTCGTCTCGGGGCAGTGCGGGGGGCGCGGGAACTTCCATGGTGTTTTGCATTTCCATTCCCAGCTTTGCCTTCAGGCGGGACGCGATGATATCGGTAAAATAGATCGCGCCCGCGGAATTTAAGTGAAAGTTGGTATCATAGAAATACCGCTCGTCGATAAAGCAGTCCTCAACGGTGCAGAGCAGATCGCAATCGAGGACCTCCTTCAGCCGTTCCTCAAAGGCAGCTCGCGCCGTTTTGGAGCTGGTGGCAGCAGATATATTGGCGGGAGAGTAGTTGAAATAGACCGTCGCCCCTCGTTTGTCTGCGTATCGGACGTAATCGTTAACATAATCGATAAATTCCTTGTCAAGCAAGGTCTCATCCGTGGATATGAGCATATTTCCGTCATATCCGTTGTTCATAATGTTATTTTCCCGTTCAATGGCAAGATCTCCGTATTCGTTAAAGGAATCGGCACGGTAAATACCCGTGGGATCGGGAGCGGAGTCCTTGATATGGTAGTCGATCTTCCGAAAGGCGTATTTGTAGTAATTATATGCCAGCGACAGCGTGTTTTTCACGGGAAGGGAAAGAGACGTGGCGGAAAATCCGTTACACGCCTGAAGCACCGCCTCGGCGTTAAAGTAAAGGGAATAGGTCTGTGTACTGAGCTCGGGACAAAGAACGACGATGTCTCCTTCTCCAATTGCCTTTTTGGACGTATCCATCATGAATTTCGTGCCGAGAGTCGCGTACAGTCCGAAGTTGACCACGGTGTATTCTCCCGCAAGCTCCTTCTCCAACAGATCGGAGCGAAGTCCGAAGGGAAGGCTGGAGCCCCCCACGAAAATGATCTTTTTGCCCTCGGTGTGATACAGACGGTCGTATTTTTCGTCAAACGCGCCGAGATAGGTGCTCTCATACGGATCGGACAGACATTCTGTTACCGTGACAAATGCTCCCAGAGGCAGGATGAGAAGTAGGATGAGAGAGATCAGCTTGATGATATTCTTTTTCATACGTGCCCCCTCAGAATTGGAAATAAATGAACGAGCTGCCCACGTCAGCCGCTTGAAGCACGACCCACACCGCAACGATGAACCACAGCATAAGGGCATAGGATGCAAAGCGCCAAGAGAAGCGAAGCCTCGGATGCTTGGGTTCGCCAAGCCGTTCGGGATATTTCAGCTTTTCCACGTACAAGAGCATGAAAAGAACGACCACGGTATAGATCGCCGTGGGGAGCGTAATGCCGAGCAGAGCGGCGGTTTGCTTGAGATAGTCCGCTGAGAAGGAGTAGTCTGTAAAGATCTTTTGGATGATCATAGCCGCGTCGGCAGGAGTCGAGGCTCGGAAGAAGATCCACGAAAGGGTGACAAGACAGAAGGTACCCATGCGGCGCAGAGCGGAAACCAAACGGCTGTCGGGAGACTTGCCCAGCTTTTCCCAGAAGCTGTTTCTGTACTTCAGCGTGAAAAATCCGATGATCTGGAACGCGGCGTGCATCAAGCCCCAGATAATGTAGTTATAGCTTGCACCATGCCAGAGCCCGCTTACAAAGAAAACAACGGTGATGTTGAAGATCCACCTGCCGCGATTGACACGGCTTCCGCCCAACGGGAAGAAGATGTAATCGCGGAGCCACTGAGAAAGAGAGAGATGCCAGCGATTCCAAAATTCCTTGATGGAACGGGCAACGTAGGGCGTTTTGAAGTTTTCGGTGAGATTGACGCCAAAGAGCTTGGCGCAACCCACGGCGATGTCACTGTAGCCCGAGAAGTCGCAATAGATCTGCGCTGCGAACAGCACGGAGGAGATCAGCGCGCTCAGTCCGTTTGTCGCTTCAATGTTTTCGTAGGTTGCATTGACGAAAACGCCAATGGCGTCCGCCACCGCGATCTTTTTGAAAAATCCGACCAGCATAAAGCGGAACGCGCCTACGAAATCCACCTGACGAAGCTTCTTTTCCGCGTGAAGCTGAGGAAGAAGGGCATCGGGGCGCTCAATGGGACCCGCTACGAGCTGAGGGAAGAAGGAAACGAAAAGCGCAAAGTATCCGAGGTGCTTTTCGGCTTTGATCTTTCCTCTGTAGACATCGATCACGTAGGAGAGCGTCTGGAAGGTGTAAAAGGAGATACCAACGGGAAGCATGATGTCAAAATATCCCGGTTGCTTGACCGAATGGAACAAGGAAGCAACGTCAAATACGGTATCCCAGAGGAAGTTGAAGTATTTGAAAAAGAGCAAAACGCCGAGACAGGCGATCATGGTGACGGCAAGCGTCAGCTTTTTGATCCAAGGACGGTTTTGGTATTTCTCCGTCAGAATTCCGCAGAAAAAGGAGATGACCATGGTGAATACGATCAGAAAGACCAACTTGGGATTCCAGTATATGTAAAAATAAAGAGAAGCGATCAAGGCGGGGATCCAGCGCCAGCGATTGGGACAGAGCCAGAAAGCCGCAAAGGTGATCGGTAAGAATATCAGAAATTCTAAGGAATTGAATAACATCTTTTTTCTCCGATTCTACGTAAGTCTTGGTTGGGGGTGAAATTGTGTCTGAAAAGACATACTTCTACATTTTATATTATATCAATTTCGACAGTTTTTGTCAATCGTATTTTTAAGAAATATGGCGACTACATTTTACCATTTGCGGAGACGGGTGTAAATTTTAAAGGATGACGGCAATTGCCGTCAGCCTTTAAACTGCTTCATGATGGGAAACGGAAACACAAAAAAGACATCGTTCCCTTGTCTCGGTTTGGGTAAAATAATAGTTTTCCAGCGGGATCCATTCCTCAAAGAAGCGATTGGCAAGGGGAGGCGGATTTCGTTTTTGGATCCGATCCCTTTGCAGGATCGGGTCAATATCCAAAAAGACCGAGCAATCGTAATAGGGGGAAAGATCGGGATGCATCGAATAGACGCCCTCTACCACGGAAAGTCGTTTGGGTGTGACCGATATCGGTGCGCCGAGGCTTTGGGAAGAGCAATCGTAAGGGCGGTAAACGACGGTTTTTCCTTGGGAAAGGGGGAGAAGGATCTCCTCGAAAAACCGTTCTCTGTCTACGTTTCCCCCTGCCTCCGCGAGACGCGCTTCCGAACGTTGCTCGGGACGCAGGAAAAAATCGTCCATATGAAAAACGTTGCAGTCGTAACGCGCCGCAAGGTGAGCCGCCAGAGTGGTTTTTCCGCTTGCGCTTCCGCCGTCTATGGCAAGAATGACTGGAGCTTCTCCTTCCAGCAGCTCGTTGATCTTTTGAAATAGAGCAGAAAAACCGTCAAAGAAAAGGGGATCGTACGGAGTCATGATTTTGGTGTCTCCTTCCAAGGGAATACGCGGGGATTGTCCAGTATCATCACCAGAACGGGAACGAAAAGGATCTGCAAAAGGATCCCGGGAACGGCACCCGTCACGGCACCCGCAAGAAACGCCCCCGGAGAAAAGGTGCTTCCGCTAAGTCCCAGACAGAGATACATGGCTCCGCCCCATACCAACCTTCCTACGACCATGGCGATCAGCAGAGAGCAATAGATAAACGGCTTTTTACGGGGAAGCAAACGATGGGCAAATCCCGCCGTCGCGCCATAAGCGGCGAGCTCCAACGACATACAGACCGCCATGGGGAACAGAACGGGCATGCCAAGAGTAAGGGAGCGGAACAGGGGAGCGATCAGCCCCACAGTAAGCCCTGCCTGCCAGCCGCAGAGAAAACCGCAAAGGAGCACGGGAATATGCATGGGACACAAGGCAGAGCCGATCTCGGGGATCTGTCCCGTAAGAAAGGGAAGTAAGTATGCAAGCGCTAAAAACAGAGCGCTCGGAATCAACGGATAGGTCTTGCTGATCGGTTTCACGGAGCATTCCTTTCTTGTCAAGTAACTTTTAATCCTTGGATCTCCTTTATTGTATCATAAAACTGAAGGGAAATCAATAATTTAAAAAGAATTGCGGGGATTCAGCGAAAATTAACGGAAAACGGTTGCAAAAAAAGAGGGGATATGGTATAATCATTTTCGTGGACAAGCTAAGCAGCAGAGAATCCTTAAGTGAAAAAAGCCATAAATGGAGGATTTCAATATGAATTATGATGTTATTATTATCGGCGCAGGTCCCGGCGGTATTTTTTCGGCATATGAGCTGACGAAGGAGGACCGAGGATTGAAGGTTGCCGTGTTCGACGCAGGACATGCCCTGAATCGACGGAAATGCCCTATCGACGGCGAAAAGATCAAGAGCTGTATCGGTTGTTCGTGTTGTTCGATTATGAGCGGCTTTGGTGGTGCGGGCGCATTTTCCGACGGAAAATACAATATTACCAACGATTTCGGTGGAACCCTTCATGAATATATCGGAAAGCGTCAGGCGTTGGATTTGATGCGCTATGTGGACGAGATCAACATGAGTCACGGCGGAGAAGGAACAAAGCTGTATTCCACCGCGGGAACGTCCTTCAAGCAGGAATGTATCAAAAACGATCTTCATTTGCTGAATGCCTCGGTACGGCATTTGGGAACCGATATCAACTACGTGGTGCTGGAGAATCTCTATGCGGAGCTGAAGGAAAAGGTAGATTTCTTTTTTGATTCGCCCGTAGATTCGGTGGCTGTACGGGATGACGGATACGAGATCGTTTCCAAGGGCTCTTTCTATACGTGCAAAACCTGTGTGATCTCCGTAGGTCGAAGCGGAAGCAAGTGGATGGAGCGTGTGTGCGGAGATCTGAAGATCCCCACCCACTCCAACCGAGTGGATATCGGCGTGCGCGTGGAGCTTCCCGCGGAGGTGTTCTCTCACATTACCGACGAGCTGTATGAGAGCAAGATCGTTTATCGAACCAAGCAGTACGGTGACCGTGTCCGTACCTTCTGCATGAATCCCAAGGGCTCGGTGGTAAACGAGAACACCAACGGGATCATTACTGTCAACGGACACAGCTATGAGGATCCTGAAAAGCAGACCGAAAATACCAATTTTGCTTTGCTGGTGGCAAAGCACTTCTCGGAGCCCTTTAAGGACTCCAACGGATACGGAGAATCCATCGCGCGCCTGAGCAATATGCTGGGGGGCGGCGTGATCGTTCAACGGTTCGGGGATCTGATCCGTGGACGCCGTTCCACCGAGAACCGTATCGAGGAGGCGTTTATCACGCCAACCCTGAAAGCAACACCGGGAGATCTGAGTCTGGTTTTGCCCAAGCGAATTCTGGACGGTATCATTGAAATGATCTACGCGCTGGACAAGGTGGCACCCGGAACCGCTAACGACGACACGCTTCTGTATGGCGTAGAGGTGAAATTCTACAACATGGAGGTCGAGGTTGACGAAAACCTCGAATCAAGACATAAAGGACTTTATATCATTGGTGATGGAAGCGGTATCACTCATTCGCTCTCACACGCATCGGCAAGCGGAGTATATGTTGCAAGAAAAATTGCTAACTCATAAACAAAAAAACACAGTTAGCCGTCGCTAACTAAATGTAGTTTACTATTAGTTTA
>JAZNVA010000032.1:0-5105 GCA_045592565.1 Eubacteriales bacterium
TCTGCAGGGACAGGGCGGCACGACGGCGTACCTCAGGATCGTCATCGATCAGCTTCGGCAACAGCGCCTTATAAAATGCCCCTCGAAGCGTAATGTCCCGCGCGAGCTGTTTGCCGTCCGCCACGGGCAAGGTCTGGTCTCGCAGCTCCAACGATGCAAGCGATCCCCTCAGCTCCGCACCGATGGAAATCGCTTCTTCTACCGACTCCGGCTCTGCGGAGCCAATGAGACGGATCCGCAGATTTGTTCCCGCCACCGTAGCATAGTCCTTACAAAGAGCGCGGATCTTATTTTGAATCTCCGCCCCATCCTCGCATCCGCTCACATCCAGATCCGCAATGGCAAAGCGTTGCTCCGAAAGAATCCTTCTCTCCACCTTCGCAGGCTCTCCCGATTCCAGCGTGACGATCCATACGCCGCCGTCTCCCAGCTCGTCAAAGCCCCGTCCCTCCGCAAATCCGCTGTACCGTATGATTTCGCTATGGTCCTTGGGATTATGAACGTGTCCGAGAGCGGCATAATCCACCGAGAAACGCTCGATGTCAGCAACGGTCAGAGGCGCATACCGTGAGGTAGGATCCTCGATGTCTCCGTGGGCACATAACAGATGCAGATAGTCTCCCTTTTCGGGCGGAAGATTTCCCGCCAGGGGACTGTTTCGCAAGGACGATGTAAGAAATGCATATCCGAACACCCGTGTCCGAAGCTCCTCCAGCTCGAAGCACTGGACATCCGTGGAGGAAAACACGTAAACGTTGTCGGGAAGCTTCCCGCTTCGGTACAAGGAGCCCTCCACGTAAGGATCGTGATTGCCGGGCGCGATCACAATTGGGGCACTGACCGAACCGAACAATCGCAGGATCAGCGCTTCGGTCTCGGGCGTTACGTATTTTCCGTCAAACAAATCTCCCGCCAACAGCATCAAGTCGCATCTCTCCGCTCGGAAGCAATCAAAAATACGGCAAAGTACACGCCGTTGCGCTTCCCTTCGTTCCTCCGCCGTCAGAAGGTCTCCGCCGCAAAAGGCGCTGTCCAGATGCAGATCGGCAGCATGTAACAGTTTCATAGCAAGATCTCGGAAAATTCCGAGCTCCTTTCTCTTTGTTTTCTCAATCCAATTATAACATATAATTTCGAAAAGCGCAAGAAACTCTTTGACCTTTTTTTCATATACTGTTTTTGAATACGCCATGCGTCAAATAAAGGAGGCTGCTTTGCTGATCGAACTTCCCTACGACCGCCAACGGGCGGTGGAATACGCGAAAAAATGGGCGCTGTCCCGCAATCCCCTGTTTGCCGATTTTACGGGGATCGGCGGGAACTGCACCAATTTCGTTTCTCAATGCATTTTTGCGGGATGCGGCATCATGAACTACACCCCCACCTTTGGATGGTATTACCGTTCCCCTTCCGACCGAGCCCCCGCTTGGACGGGAGTGAGAGAGCTTTTTTCTTTTCTGACAGGCGCTCCCGAATTCGTTGCCGCCAACGGCGGCACAGGTCCCTTTGCCGCCGACGCCAGAGAAGCAAGACAGATCGAACTGGGAGACGTGATCCAGCTCGCCAATGAAAACGGAGTCTTTTACCACTCCCTTCTCATCAGCGGCTTTACAGATGGAGATATTCTGGTTTGCGCCCAATCGGATGACGCCCTTGACCGTCCCCTTTCTACCTACAATTACGCTTCTCTTAGAATCCTGCACGTAGGTGGCGCAAGGGTGCAGATCGATCCGGATCCCGCCTACGAAGGGCTGTTGAACGGCACTGCGCTTCCTACCGAAAATCCACCTCTGGCCCCGTAAAAATCAAAGGCTTCGGGCATACCCGAAGCCTTTGATTCTCAATTACAGATTTTCAAGGAATTGCCTTTTTTTGATCCTCCGCCAGTTAAAGAAGCCGTAAAGATCATTAAACAAAAACATCAAAAAGCAAAAGATCATGGGCAGATAAGAAATATCCGCCACGGTCGCCATCCCCCACAGCACAATGAGGACCACGTCGTTTGCGGCATATGCCACGGCATACCACGGGCTTCGCAAAAAGGTCAGCGTCGATGCCAGAAAGCTGGTTGCCACCGACAGTGTGCTAAAGCCCAGATTGGCGGTGTTCAAGGCGCGCAAAATAAAATAAAAGGTCACGGTAACGATCGCGGTCAATCCGATCGCCGCCGCAAGCTTTCTTTTTGTCAGTGTTGCCACCTTTACCTCCGACGAATCCTTATGGGGATTTCGGAGCCACGCGATCATGGCGGCAATGGCGCTGGGAGCGCTCATGCCCAGATAGGTAATCATCTCGCCATAGTAGCGAAAATAAAAGGAAATAACGCCGTACGCCACCGCAAACACCACGCAAAATGCTTGCCCGATCACATATCCCTTTGCCACAAAGATCAGGGCGGTCACTCCCACCAGGGAGGTCAGAAGCGTCAGCCAATCCCTGTCGGGAGACAGCAAATAAGAGGCGCTGACCACGACCAGAGAGCTGATCCATAATATCCATTCAAATTTTGTCAGATCCCGAAAGGGATTGCGAATCTTCATTTCTGTTCTCCTTGTCCTGTTCCATACAACCTCGTTATTATAGCAAATTCACCTTTGTTTGTCAAGGGTTGTTATATTTTTATCCTTCATATTTGCACTATTTTGCAGTCTTTTTTCCTCTATCTTGTTTTTTATAAAAAAGATGCTATAATGATGCTATAATAAAGTCAAGAAAGACCAAGGAGGATTTTTTGATGAACGCAACCATGTATGCGGGTTTTTCCGAAACAGTACGACAGAGGGGCGCAAGCTTGGCTGCCGAGACAGCGGCGAACCTGGGCTGCTCCTCGGTAGAGCCCTTGGAGATGGTTGGATTTGGCGTCACGCCTACCTTCGATGGGGAGTCGGAAGCAAAAGCGCTTCGCGCAGAGTTGGATGCTCGCGGATTGCATACCGCCTGCTATTCGGTAGGCGTGAATCTGTGGCAGGAGGGTATGACGCCCGATACTGTTACCCCTATGGAAGAAGCTCTTTATCATCACGCCCGTATGGCGGCGGCTCTTGGCTCTCCCTTCCTGCATCATACCGTTCTTTTGGGTGTCCCCGCCGACGCGCTGACTATACAGGAGGCGCTCCACCTTACCGTCCCCGCGGCGATCCGCATCGCAAAGTACGCCCATTCTCTGGGACTGATTTGCCTCTATGAAGGGCAAGGCATGTATTTCAACGGTGTGGAGGGATACCGTTCCTTTTATGAGGCGGTCAAGCAGGAATGCCCCTATGTAGGTGTTTGCGGAGATATCGGTAATCCCTTCTTTGTGGATGAAGACTCTCTGGACTTTTTTCAAGCCTTCGCAAAAGAGATCCGTCACGTTCATATCAAGGATTATTTAAGAACCGAAGATCGTCCTGAAAACACGATGGGCTGGAATCCAACGCGCGGCGGCAATTGGCTGAAGGATACCTCTGTGGGTCAAGGCTGTGTGAAGCTACCCGAATGTCTCCAAGTGCTGAAGGACGTACACTATACAGGCGCCTATGCCTTAGAGGACATTCACGGAAATAAGATTGAGATGAATATCACGGATGGGATCCGCTATCTGAAAAGTCACCTGTAATCTCAAGAAGGTCTGCTCCATGCAGACCTTTTTTTGGCAATTACGATCTTTTCTTTGACAAAATCGTTTTTTTATGATAAAATAAGACGTGCAGTACGTATTTTTCACCTTTTTTGACATTTTACGTATTTCTTCCGAAAAAAGAACCAAAAAGGAGGAACGATTGATATGAAAGAAAACGGAAAGAAACACGCGTCCGTTTTTTATTGGTCCGGCGTCACAGCGGTTTGCCTTGTTGTTCTTGTGTGCGCGCTTTGGCTTATTTTCCAACTCACTCGTCAGATCCCCGTTTATACGGGAATGACCGTATCCAATAGCGGTCAAGTGATCCGAAGCCATGCCACGGTACCCACCGAGGAGGAAAAGGCTCTTGCGGAGAACGTTCGGGATCTTCTTTTCATCGTGGGATCCAAGGATACTCGGTATTACGCCAATCCCGACGCGGACGTTCTGGTGACCGTACATATCGACAATCCCGACCGCCTGAAGATCCGATCTCTTTCTCTTAACGGAAAAGAATATTCCTCGGAACAATTTGAGGATGGGTCGGATGCGGAGAACCTGATCCTGAAGCTGAACGTGGGCGATACGGAAGGCATGATCGAATACACTCTTGACGCCATTCGTTATATCGGTGGGATCAAGTCCGGAGAGGTCCCCTTGGAGGGAGATCGTACCGTTGAGATCGGCATTTCTGCCGCCAAGCAGCCCACACTTTCGGATTTTTCCGAGACTGAAGACGTGACGGTAGGAATTTCGGACGTTGCGATGAGGCTGACCGTCACCGACAAACTGTCCCTGATCGAGCAAAGCAACGGTGCGGTCGCTATCGCTCTTTGCGATTGGGACGTGGAGAAAAATGCGCCTCGCGAGTTGATCGGCTACCAGCCTCTCACTGTTGGAAAGGACGAAAATGCAACCTTTGTCACTCTATCCCCCAATCGCGGCTACGCATACTATGTTCTTGCCTACTACGACGCGCTGGACGGTACGGGCATGAGCCCCTACGTTCTCTATCGGGGCGTCTTCAAAACCGAGTATGCTTTGCGGCAAGACTCCTTCACTGTCGGTCAATCCCGAGTCGATTTTGATCTGATTTGGAATGAAGGATCACAGACCAAGGAGCTTCAATCACTGAGGCTGTATGCGGGAGATACCCTTGTTCGGGAACTGGAACCCGATGCCACCTGTGCGGACGGACTGCGCTCAGGCTGTGCCTACCGTCTGGTCGCAACCTATCAATACGGAAGAAAAACCGAGACAGAGGAATATTTCTTCCGCACCGCAACCAAGAAGAAGCCAACCTATGCCATATCCGTGGGTACGGTAACCGAGACCTCTCTGATGTTTGACGTCAGTTCGGTCGATATCGATCATATCGGCAGGATCTCCAAGATCGAGCTGCTTCACGCGACCGAAGCTGTTCGTGTGGCGCAGAACGCCAATATCCGCGCCTTCAGCGGTCTGCTCACGGGAAACGAATACACCATCCGGATCACCTATGAAT
>JAZNVA010000033.1:0-1967 GCA_045592565.1 Eubacteriales bacterium
CCGCATTCCATCAGACCATGGAACCCGAAGCATACATTTACGCGCTTCCCTATGAATATTACGAGAAGTACGGCATCCGCCGCTACGGTATGCACGGAACCTCTCACCGCTATGTCAGCGCTGAGATGGCAAAGCTTTTGGATAAGCCTCTTGAGGAGACCAAGATCATCACCTGTCATATTGGAAACGGATCCTCTATCAGCGCCGTTAAGGGCGGCAAGGTCATGGATACCTCCATGGGCTTTACTCCTCTCGCCGGTGTGGAAATGGGTACCCGTTGCGGTGACATTGACCCCGCTATCGTTCCCTACCTCATGGAAAAGGAAAATCTCACTCCCGCTCAGATCAACGACGTGATGAATAAGAAATCGGGCTTCTTAGGAGTTTCCGGCGTTTCCTCCGACGCCCGCGATCTGGAGAATGCTGTCAAGGCAGGCAACGAGCGCGCTGCTCTGGCTGTAAACATTCTCAAGCACAACCTGAAAAAATACATCGGCTCTTATGTTGCTCTCATGAACGGTGTAGATGCCATCGTATTCACCGCAGGCATCGGCGAGAACAGCGGCAGTCTCCGTGAGCTCGTATGCTCCGACATGGAGTACCTCGGCATAGAGCTGGATGTCACCGCAAACGCGTCGGTTCCTCGCGGCGCTCACCACACCAGAATCTCCACGGAAAGCTCCAAGGTCGGCGTCTACGTGATCCCCACCAATGAGGAGCTGATGATCGCAAAGGATACCGCGGCTCTGGTTGCCAAGCTGTAATCAAAAAACCATTTAACAAGGGATTTTGTCCTGACGGGCAAACTCCCTTGTTTGTTTATTATACCACAGGATTTCTCAAAAAGCAACAAAAAAATCATAAGGACACCGCAAGTCGGTGTCCTTATGATTGCTCAAAGATGTCTATATCAATTTTATTTTGATACGGTACCGTTCCTTACTGAGCGTTCTTCATTTCCTCGAAACAAGCGCTGCAGTAAACAGGTCTGTCGTTGGAAGGCTGGAAAATAACCTTTGCAACGCCACCGCACTTAGCACAAGTGGTCTCGAAGTATTCACGCGGAGCTCTTCCTGCGTTCTTCTTTGCATCGCGGCAAGCCTTGCAGCTCTTGGGCTTGTTCATAAAGCCCTTCTCCTTATAGAACTTCTGCTCACCTGCAGTGAAGACAAACTCATTGCCGCACTCCTTGCATACCAGAGTCTCGTCAACGAACTCCTCTTCCATAACTTCTCCGACTTTTACTTCTTCGTTCATGATTTTACCTCGCTTTGTAAAATGGTTTTTTCCGCTCGTTGGCTTGGAGTTCACCCCCGAGACGGTATCTGATCGGTTTCCCGTATCATTCTTGTTTACTTGATGGGAGCACTCAGAGCACTGCTCTCAGCTTTTTCCGAATCCGATAGATCGCGTTGTTGACGGATCGCTCGTCCTTGTCCAACAATCCGCCGATTTCCCTCGCGGTTTTTCCGGACATATAATACTGCCATACGCGATACTCAAAATCCGAAAGATTTTGCCTGATGACCGAATAAAGAGCTCTCTCTCTTTCCCGCTCCAACACATCGGTCACGGGATCGGACGCCTCATGAACAAAGTGAGTGTCGTTCATCCATTCAGTCAGCTGTTCTGCCGTATGTTTCTTTTGCAAACGCACATGGGAGATCAAACCGTGGTACATACAGATCTTTGCGTAAAGACCGAATTCCACCTCGCTCTGTTCCATGTCGTAGGTCAATATCGAATTGTAAAAAAACAACGTCGCTTCTTGCCTCAGATCATCCCTTTGCAGATCGGGATTCCCCTCTTGCGAAAAACGAGTCACCAAAGCCTCCACCAACGGGCGGTACGATTCCAACAGATCGGCAAACGCCTGTTGATCACCGTTTCTCACCTGTTCGATCAATGCCCTAACTTTATTTTTTTCCATATCCCTATTATATCATGAATTTGTATAATGTCAAGCC
>JAZNVA010000034.1:0-8947 GCA_045592565.1 Eubacteriales bacterium
GATTCTCCTCCTTAATTACAAATACCACCTTGTCAAAGCCGCTTCTTATGGCATCAAAGACAGAAAAATCAATGATGAACTCTCCCTGTTCCGTAATGGGGTCGATCTGCTTCAATCCGCCGTAGCGAGATCCCATTCCAGCCGCTAAAATTACCAATGTCATACGTACTTCTCCTTCTTTTTATATAAGAAATTTTGAATCTAAATTATATCATGTTTTTTTTAAAGTGGCAAGTATTTTTTTGATTATTAACATTTTGTTTACATTTCTTTCTGATAGCCCCTTGACAAGATCCTTTTCCTGTGGTAAAATATAGTTGTCTCATATGAGACAGTTTGGAGGTGTGTCCGTGACAATAACCGATTATCTTCTCAATATCGATCAAAACCCCATTTTTTCCGGTGTTTCAACAACGGTATTGCAGCAGTTCTTCTCCGCAAATACCGTCAAAAGGAAAGACTTTCTCCCTGAGGAGCTCATTCATTCCTCGCAATCGGGAGAAATCCGAATCGGGATCGTTTTGCAAGGCTCTGCGCGCGTACACGCGGCAAATAACGACCGTTCCCTTTTGCGAACAATGCAAAGGGGCAACATGTTTGGAATTGCCAATTTGTATGCCAAGGAGGAACCGTTTCCAAGCATGATCATAGCTGCTGAACCATGCCAGGTTCTTTTTCTGGACAGCGATGCCTTTTGTCAGCTGATTGAACATGATCCAACAGCACTGCGAAATTATCTGGCATTTCAAAGCAAAAAAATCGTTTATCTGAATCGGAAGATCATGACCTTCACTGCGGGAAGCGCTGAGAAAAAACTGGCGCTTTTTCTCCTGGAAAACGAAGTGGACGGAGCGGTCCGACTTCCCTGCTCCATGAGTCGTCTGTCCGAACTGCTTTGTATCGGAAGAGCTTCTCTCTATCGAGCGCTTGATCATCTGGAAGAACGGAATTTGATCCAAAAACAAGAAAAATCCCTGCAAATTCTCAACCGATCCGCTCTTGCGGAAATCTGATACTGAATTTATTTATGAAAGGAAATACTATTATGAAAACCCGTTTTATCCGATTTCTCACATTTACACTCGCACTGGCACTGTTGCTCCCCCTATCTCTTATCGGCTGTCAGAAAAAGCCCGATGAAAGCTTGGAGATCAAGGTATATGCCCTGAACGGAACCACGGCGCTGGGTATGGCGCAGATGATCAACAATGCAAAAAATGAAACCGACAGCATGAATTATGATATCACCCTCCACACGGCTGCGGATGCTGTCACAGGCGCCATCACCTCAGGCGAGTGCGCCATAGCCGCTCTTCCCACCAACGTAGCCGCAAAGCTCTATCAGAAGACAGAAGGAAAGATTCAGCTCCTTGCCATCAATACCCTTGGCGTGCTGTATCTGCTGGACGGAACCGACACGGTTAAATCCTTGGAAGATCTGCGCGGACAGACCGTATATTTGCCCGGTGCAGGCTCCAATCCCGAATTCATTACCGCCGCTCTGCTGGAATCCGCAGGACTTAAGGTCGGGGAGGACGTCACGCTCGACACCACCTCTTACAACAGCCCTGACGCTCTGCAAGCGGCAGTGATCAGCGGAAAAGCGCTTCTTGCCGTTCTTCCCGAGCCCAAGGTATCCGTCATCACCACGCAGAAGCCCGACCTGTCTGTTGCATTGGATCTGACCGCGGAATGGAACGAGTTAAACGGTGAGAACACTCTTCTTCAGGGCTGTCTTGTAGTCAACACGGCGTTCGCCGAAGAGCATCCCGTCGAGGTCGCTCAATTTTTGAAGGACTATGAGGAATCCGTCAACTTTATCAAGGCGGGCTCAGACGAGGCAATCAACATGATCGTGGACGCGGGGATCCTTCCCAAGGCGGCAATTGCCAAGAAGGCGCTTCCCAAGTGCAATATCTGTTGCATCACGGGAGAGGATATGAAGCCCGCTATGAAAGTATTTTGCGAAAAGCTGTTTGCATACAACCCCGCTTCGGTCGGCGCAATCCCCGATGACGGCTTCTACTTCCTCTCCAAGAAATAATCCATGAAAAAATTTCTGCTTATCCTACTGAAAACGCTGGCGGTAGCCGCGTTTTGGATCGGCGTTTGGTGCCTGGTCGCCTATCGGACGGGAAATGATTTTCTTTTCCCGTCTCTCCCCCGAGTCTGGCAAGAACTCTTGCGTCTTGTGAGAAGTGTTGACTTTTGGTTGATCATGGGGACCTCTCTGCTTCGAGTGCTCTGGGGGATTCTGGTGTCTCTGATCGTTGGCGTTGCCTTGGCGATCCTCACCTCGATATCCAAAATTCTTTGCGCTTTGTTGTCCCCCGCGCTCTCAGCGATCAAGTCCACCCCCGTTGCTTCCTTTATTATTTTGGCACTGCTCTGGATGGATCGCGACATGTTACCTGTTTTTATTACAGCACTGATCGTCATTCCCATTGTTTGGGCAAACATATCCGAGGGGATCCGCCGTGTGGATAACAATCTTGTTGAGGTCGCAACGCTCTATCGTTTCAGCCCCACAAAAAAAGCAACCCGTCTGTATATTCCATCCGTAGCGCCCTACTTTATGGCGGCTTGTCGCTCGGCTTTGGGTATGGCATGGAAAGCAGGCATTGCGGCGGAAATTCTGGCAACTCCCAAGAGCGCCATCGGAACCGAGCTTTATTACTCCAAGACTTATCTTGAAACTCCAACGCTGTTTGCGTGGACCTTAGTGGTCATTCTGTTGAGCTTGGTGATCGAGCGTCTGTTGGTCTGGGCTTTGTTACGTACCGCTTCTCGCTTCAAAATCTTGCCGAAGGGAGACACTCATGCTGAACGTTAATCATCTGACCGTGTCTTACGGTTCAAGCACGGTGATCAAGGATCTTACCTTTTCCTTCCCCGAGCGCACCGTGATCGGCTTGGTTGGGCAATCGGGGATCGGTAAAACCACCTTGCTCAACATCCTTTCGGGGCTGATCGAGCCAAGTGAAGGAGAAATAAAGCACACCTATCAAAGGCCCGCATACATCTTTCAGGAACCACGCCTCTTCCCGTGGATGACCGCCATGGAAAACGTCGTTTGTGTTTGTAACGATCTTCCAAAAGCGTCTCATTGGCTAAAGCAACTGTTCCCTGACACAGAGGTTGCCAATCTATATCCCGATGAGCTTTCAGGCGGAATGAAGCAAAGAGTATCCATTGCCCGCGCTCTTGCCTATGAGGGAGATATCTACTTTTTAGACGAGCCCTTCAAGGGCTTGGATCCCGAAACCCGTCAAGCAACGGCAGAGCTTTTTTTCAGTACGGTCTCCGATAAAACCGTGATCCTTGTCACTCACGACGAACAAGACCTTGCCTATTGCGATGTGATCCTTCGTATGGAAGGCTCTCCCGTTACCTCCCTGCTTCTGGAAAAAAGTAACAGTACATGGAACTGAATATTCAACCTGTAACTTAGTCAATACTCCCGACAGAAGCGGTCGCGTACCGCAATTTTGTCGGGAGTATTTTTATGTATTACAATAAGGTTGAACTGAGCGGCATGAATACCTCTGAGCTGAAGATTTTGACAGATGAGGAAAAAAAGATCCTCCTCAAAAAGGTCAAGGAGGGGGACGAGGACGCGCGACAAGAGCTGATCTTTGGAAATCTTCGTTTGGTTTTGAGCATTATTCAACGCTTTACGGGGCGAAAGGAGAACATGGACGATCTGTTTCAGGTGGGATGCATTGGTCTTGTAAAAGCCGTAGATCATTTTAATATTGATCTGGACGTCAAATTCTCCACCTATGCCGTTCCCATGATCATCGGAGAGATCCGACGTTATCTGAGAGATAACAACAGCATTCGGATCAGTCGATCGGTGCGGGATCTGGCGTATCGGGCGCTCCAAGCGCGGGAAGAGCTGATTCGGGAAAAGGAATGCGATCCAAGCGCGGAGGAAATCGCCGCCCGTCTGGGAGAGAAGAAGGAGGCGGTGGTTCGTGCTATGGAGGCGATCGTTGAGCCAATTTCCCTTTACGAGCCCGTTTACAGCGAAAACGGAGATTCCATCTACGTGATGGATCAGCTGAGTGATTCCAACAGTTCAGACGAGATCTGGCTGGAAAATATCGTTCTTCGGGAAGCTATGAAAAAACTGACCGAGCGGGAGCGCACCATCATACACCTGCGGTATTACAAAAACAAGACACAGATGGAGATCGCCGAGGAGATTGGCATCTCCCAAGCCCAAGTCTCCCGTCTGGAGAAGGGTGCACTGGAGCACATGAGAAAGCAAATTTAATCAAAACAATAAAAACCACCGAAAACTCGGTGGTTTTTATTGTTTTTGAATATCATTGAAATATCCTTTGATACTGCTTCCCTGCTAACGCTTGCTCCAGCGTAGGCAGGAGACTGTCAAAGTCCGCCACCAAGGAATGAGGCTTCCTTTCGGGATCATCCTGACGCATAGGTACGAAAAAGACCGATTTGCGAGATAACAGTAATCCAATATTTTTCAGATTTGCCGACAACGCATCATTGGATGCAAGAGCGATCACCAAAGGACGATTGCTTCGCAGGTGCGCCTTTGCCGCCATGGTAACGGCTGTATCGGTAATACCTACCGCCATTTTGGCAAGTGTGTTTCCCGTACAAGGGCAGATAATAAGAGCGTCAAGGGGCATCTTGGGACCGAGAGGCTCCGCTCCTACGATCGTATGAATAATATCCCGTCCGCAAAGCGCGGAAACGTGCTGCTTCAATGCTTCACAGCTCCCGAAATGCGTATCGGTGGTATAGACGTTCTCACTCATAATCGGCTGGATTTCCAAGCCAAGTCCGCTCAGCCTTTGTAATTGCTTCAGTGACGCTTGATGAGTACAATAGGAGCCGCACATCGCAAAACCGATCATTCGATTCCCACCTCCTCGCGAAGAATCCGATCAACACAAGAGGCGATCAATCTTCCCGCGCTTCGAGGCGCGTATTTCCCGGGCAATGAGGTTGCCCAGAGTACGTTGGAGCCAAGCTCCTTTGCGGCACAAATATCCACGCCACCGGGCACAGATGCCAGATCAATAATGAACGTTGATGGTTCCATAGACTCTAAAAATTGCCGATTAAAAAGCCAATGAGGAACTGTATTATAGATGATATCAAAGCCGTAAGCTAACGTGGATATAGAATGTGCCTCCACATCCGCGCCGATTTTCAACACCGAGCAACCGCCCGAATACGCCCACGCCAGATCGCTATCTTTTCTCGCCGCCACAGTTACGTCAACACCCATGCTCTTCAGCAAACGAACCAGATGCTTCGCAATTCTGCCATATCCCGTAATGGCAATTTTCGCATCGGATATATTTTTATCCAAGCTGTTCATGGCAATGCTGATCGCCGCCTCTGCCGTGGTGTAGGCGTTGTGGATCTGAAATTCCTCCGATTCGAAATAATCGAATACACGAATCCCCTGCGCCTCGGCGCTTGTCGCAAAGGTAGAAGGAATCCTTCCTCCAACAATCACGCCTTCCCGTTCCATTTTTCCCAACAGATCGGCAAGCCGTAATGGAGATGAGGAAGAATCAAAAGGACAATTCAAAAAAACACCATCCGTAGAAGCGGGCAAAGGAAGCACCACGCCTGCTACCCCGTCGATCGCATCCTCCCAGCTTCGGCAAAAGCCAACACTATCCTCTACTCTTCCCGATTTATCCATACCCCACATTTTAATATCCCACGCACCATGACTGAGGATCACTGCGGCGGTATATTGTCGGAGATCCCCTCCGAGCAGAGCAATTTTCTTTTTACTTTTCATAATCAAACGGTCCTTTCAAAAGCGGGTATGCTGCCTGTTCCGCTACAATAGCATCTTATGCCAAGAA
This sequence comes from Eubacteriales bacterium, assembly GCA_045592565.1. GTDB lineage: Bacteria > Bacillota > Clostridia > Oscillospirales > CAG-272 > HGM12713. The sequence goes on from JAZNVA010000034.1 coordinate 5,865, forward strand.
AGGATTTTTTGACAGACAAAAGATCTATTTATGAAAGTAAAAGGTCATTCGATACGGAGCATCGGTCGGTGGAACGTAAACAAAAGCATCTCCCGTCGGACACGCGCTACTTTGATAGACTTCCTTCGAGGTATATACGATCTGCCGCCGAGAAGTTGATTCCGACAGATCAAAACAAAATCTGCTTTGGAGATCGATTCCATGACTGCCAAATAACACAACATCACTCCTTGCAATTCGTTTGCCTGCCGATTCCGCATATTGGGTTCCATAGATATCGGGAGAAAGATAGGTCAGTGCATGCTCCTTTGAGTAAATACTCAGGAACACAGAAGGACATCCTTCCTTCTCTTCCGCCTTTGCGTTTACTCGAACCCTTGAGGTAAGCTGTATTTTCATGTTTTCCTCATAAAACACGACGTCGATACCGCAATCCCCCGCGATTTCCCAAATCTCTCTCGCAAGATCATTTTGCACAGGATTTTGGGGTATAGGCAAATACAGTTTCCTCAAAACAAGATTTCTACCGCAAAGTTCCACCATGGCACGGTGTCCCCCGTGGTAATGTGTCAATACCAGCGCTTCAATCTCCGTTGCATGCGTCTGCCGCAATTCGTCGCAAAGCCGAGAGTACCCGTAAGTCGAACCGCGGGAAAGATCACAAAAGGAAGCGGTCATTCCTTCACTGACAGAGATCAACTCTCCACGATCCGAGTAGGAATAATTCACGCGGGGAGCAGAATTCAAACCGTGATATAAACATATTCCTACGGAAAAAGATAGCACAGCCACAACCGGAGGCAGAAGCAACAGCCGTTTCTTGGGCAATCGAATCACCAAAAAAATTGCAAAAACAGTTGAAAATGCAATAATAATGATTCCTGAGAATCCATAATCCAACGAAATAGTTGCATACGGGAGCATGGAAAAGAAGGAAACAATATGCAAAATTCCCCATCCGATCCATTGGACGATCGCGATCAAAAGGAAACCAAAAAACGGAACCGATCCAAACAACAGAACAAGAGGTGTACCGATCAAAAACAGATAGGCAGGCGGTGAGAGCAACAAATTGGCAGGAACCGCCACAAGTGAAAGCTCACCAAAGAAAAGCCACGTCAACAAAATCAAAAACATATTTGCGATCACAGTCATGGTGGCGGCAAGCAATACCGTCCTGCCGAATCGAAGAACGCGTCTTTTCCACCTTCTGCTTTTGTGAGGAAACGGAATATTCGCCTCGCACAGCGGATATACCGTCAGAACGCCAAGGGTGGCAAAAAAGGACATCCACATGCCAAGATCGTATACCGAATAGGGAGAAAACAGAAGAATAACAGTTATAGAGGCAAATAACGCCGTCAGAGAATCATGATCGTCATAGAACAGATAACTCACGTAAACCGCATAAAGCATCAGAACCGAACGGCAAGCGGATAGTGAAAAGCCTGTCAGAAAAAGAAATCCGACGGACAAAATCGATATCGCAACACACCGCATCCCTTTGCCCACATACAATCGACGCAGTAACAACTCAATGCTTCCCAATAGAACAGTAATATGCAAACCACTCACCGCCATTTGGTGAGAGGTTCCCGATCGGCGAAAATCACGAACCACGTCAAGATAGATCCGAGAACGGTCTCCCATCAAAAAGCCACTTGACAGTGAGCCGATCTCCCTGCCCAATAATCGCTCCAATCGATTTCCCAGCGTTGTCCGTATCCGATCGGAGACGATTCGGATCCCCGATCTCGAAAACAGCGTCTCAATCAATCCGCGATCCTCTTCAACATGTTGAATCAGAGCGCCGTCCCCATCATCCAAATAGGCATTCATCAAAAGACCGTCCCGTCTGCTTGAAGAGTCATCAGCCGTTTCCTTCAAGGATACCGTAGCGCGTATTTGATCCTCTGGATCGAGAGATGCTTGAAATCCACAAATCAATACGCCGCGAATATCCGTCTTTTCATCATCAACCTCAAGAATTCGTACCTCATACTGGGAAGAATAGGAAGATACGGTTTTCTCCGCCACAACGTAACAGAGCACCGAGCGCTCTCCCACAAATCTCTCCACCATTCTCTGAGGAAGAAAAATCCAGAGAACAGAGTGAAGCAATGATAGAAAAACAACAAGAAGGCATAAAAAAGAGGTAATCAGAGAAAGGCGAAATCGCTTGATAAAGAAAATCGAAACCAAAGCCATGACGGATACAATTGCCACACCGATCATTGCCAAATGCAGTGTCCCTAACGTCATCTGAGAAGCAAAAAAGGATCCGAGCATAAAGAAAAAACACAAAAGACATATGTGCCGTCCCTTGAAAATTTCCATATTTCTTCTCACACCCCTTCCTTTTTGGTGTAAAACGTAGTTAGGATACAGTTTTTTCCCAAATATAAAAAATTTTGCTTGACAATACTGCTTTTTTGTTATATAATGTCTTTGTTCTAAAAAACTATAACAATCCATAGGAGGAATTCATTATGTTTGATAAGTTTGCTGAGGTTCTGGTTGACGAGCTGCAAATTAACCGTGACGATATCACCATGGATGCAGAGCTTTCCAACGATCTGGGCATCAACTCCATTGAGCTGGCTGACCTTGTAATGCTTTGCGAGGAAAAGTTTGATATCGAAATTAACGACGAGGACATCCGCAAGTTCACTACTGTCGGAGACGTTGTAAACTACCTCGAAGCCATGGAAAAATAATTACAGCAAAAAGGCTTTTGCCCACAGCAAAAGCCTTTTTGTTTTTGTATCAACCGCTCTGCCCCATGAATCACTATATCATAAATGCCGAAATCTGTCAATAGAACTTCCCTCTTTTTCAAAAAAATGCGAATGTTTGCAAAAAAATAAAAAAAGCTCTTGCATTTTTCAAAAGCATATGATATAATATGCCTTGGTTAAATTCCAAATCAAAATATGCACAGAATGCATCATGGAAAGATATATCGCCTGCGGCGATAATTCGCTAACTCTACGTCTGGAGAGCAAACTCCCCGACCTTCGAGTTGCGAATGCGAAGTGGATTCAATGAGCAAGCTCATTGAGCCTCGTCTCATCAAGCTCCAT
>JAZNVA010000035.1:0-11753 GCA_045592565.1 Eubacteriales bacterium
CCGTCACCCGTCAATATCGGTGAGCCGAGAAATCCTTCTGCTCTCTACAAGAGATTCCAACTGCTCCTTGAACGGTCTGGATGTAAGAAGATACGCTTCCATGACCTGCGCCACACATTCGCAACGATGGCACTCGAAAACGGAATGAACGTGAAGGTGCTATCCGATATGATAGGACACATCAGCGCGGAGACCACACTAAACATCTATTCACACGTAACCGACACCATGCGAACCCAAGCATCGGTCAAAATCGACCGCAAAATAGGCGGTACAGACGCACCGATGCCCGAAGCAAAGGTAGAGCCGAGAATAGAGGAAACGAGCGCGGTTGACGAAAATTTCGAGCCGTGGCAACCCAAATACCGCAAGCCCGGCACGGGATGCGTATATCAGATCAATGACAGCCTGTGGGAAGGAAGCTTCTATCCAAGACTCGCCGATGGCAGTCGAAAGAAATTCAACGTCTACGCCAAGACGAGAGAGGAATGCGAAGAAAACCTCGCCAAAATGATAGCAGAAAAGAAAGCGGAAATTGCAGCCGAAAAGGCAAAAATGAAAACCGCATAAACACACAGAGGGCTGACCGAAGCAAACGGTCAGCCCTTAAAAAATGCGGTGCTGTAGACAAAGAAAAAGGCTCCGAGAAACGCTTCTCAGAGCCAAAATGGTCGAGGTGACAAGATTCGAACTTGCGACTTCTACGTCCCGAACGTAGCGCTCTACCAAGCTGAGCCACACCTCGATGGTGTTTTTTTCAATTTTTTCTGTAAGTGGTCAAACATGTGGTCAGACCACTTACATCGGGAATTTTATAAGATTGGTTACTGCCAAAATATGCAGTGTTTTCAAGGGTTTTCAGCGGTTTTGGAATTTTCACGTTCGAAATCGGTGATTTGCTCCCGAACGTAGCGCTCTACCAAACTGAGCCACATCTCGTTATTCATTTTTTCTGCGAGTCACTGCCACTCGCTTTTCCTCACCTTCTCCGCCATCGGCGGCGCTCGGAACCTTCCCCAAACTGAGCTACATCACCATGGTATTATACCATGTTTTCCCCACCTTGTCAAGAACTTTTTTCAAAATGCGTATCTTCCATAATAAAAAGAAGGAATCCATACGGATTCCTTCTTTTTATCATTCCTTATTTATCAAAGGACATCTTCATCTGCGCGGCTTGCGTTTTTTTGTGCTTATCCACAAGGTTATGGATTCTCTTAACGGGATCCAGCAGCTCGCTGATGGTTTCGTCGTGGTTCAGCGTATCAATGATGTAAGAAACGTACTTACACATATTGACCTCAACGTACCACTCTCTGCTATACAATTCGGGACGGCGGTATACCAGGTTCGTAGTAAAGATCCGGTCAAACACGCCTTCCTCATACGCCTGATCGAACTTGTCCAGTCCATCCGTGAACAGACCAAAGGTGGTAAAGGCAAAGACTCTCTTTGCTCCCTTTTCCTTGATCTGCCTAGCGACGTCGATCAGAGATTCGCCGGAGGAGATCATATCGTCAACGATAATGACGTCCTTACCGTGAAGATCCTTGCCCAGATACTCGTGCGCCTCGATGGGGTTCTTTCCGTTGACCACAACGGAATAGTTACGGCGCTTATAGAACATACCGATATCGATACCCAACACAGAGGAGAAATACATACATCTGCCCATCGCACCCTCGTCGGGAGAGATGATCATCAGATCGTCCTTATCCAGAGACACATCGGGAACGTTCTTGACCAGCGCTTTGATCATCTGGTAGGTAGGCTTTACATCGTCAAAGCCGGAAAGCGGAATCGCATTCTGCACGCGGGGATCGTGTGCATCAAAGGTGATGATGTTGCTGACACCCATCTGTACCAGCTCCTGCAGCATCATCGCGCAGTCCAAGGACTCACGGCTGGATCTCTTATGCTGTCTGCCCTCATACAGCATGGGCATGATCACGGTTACCCGTCTCGCTTTACCGCCTGCCGCGGCAATAATACGCTTCAGATCTGCATAATGATCGTCCGGACTCATGGGAACCTCTTTCCCATACATCTTATAAGTAACACCGTAATTAAAGGTATCACAGATAATGTAAAGGTCGTGTCCTCTCAGAGACTGGTGCAACAGCGCCTTTGCCTCACCCGTTCCAAAACGGGGACAATCTGCCGTTACGAGGAAGGATTCCTCTCCACCGTGGCGGCGCCACTCCTTTAAGTAGTAGTCCACCTGTGCCGCAAACTCCTCACAGCCTCTCATACCGATGACACTCAGTTCACCATACTGCGTTTCCTTCATAAACCTACCTCCGACTTGAAATTTTCATATTGCCAATGGATACATCTATATTATAGCATAGATTTTTTCGATAGACAAGCAATTTTTCTGAATTTTTTGAATTTTGACACGAAATATGACTATGCATAAATACAGGGTGGGATTTTTGTCTAACCTTGTCAATTTTGTGTCATTGGACTATTTCAATTCCACCACCGTAACGCCCCCGTCTCCCTCTCCGAATTGACCGATTCGGAAGGTTGCCACGCGAGGATCGGTCCGCAGATAACTCCAAAGGGCGTTTTTCAGCGCGCCCGTTCCCTTTCCGTGGACAAGGCGAACGGTATGGAAGCCCGCCAGCTGCGCCTCATCGAAATATTTATCCACGGCGCTCCACGCCTCGTCTCCCGTCATGCCCCGCAAATGGATCTCATCCTTGAAATCCCGACACACCGTCATACGGAAATCCGACGCCTTGCTTTTGGCGCCGCCCTTTCTCACGGTAGTCTCCTGCTCGATCAACTGCAGGTCGGAAATTGCTACCTTGGTCTTGATGATACCCGCCTGAACCGTTACCTTTCCGCTTCGATCGGGATCCTCTGTAAGCACTGCCTTTTTTCCAAGGCTGACGATCAGCACCTCATCTCCTCGACGAAGCTTTCTGGGAAGCACGTAATTTTCCACCTTACGAATCTCCACGGGATCGAAGGAATCCCCATGCGCTCGCAAATGCTCCCGAATATCCCGTCTGGCGCGGGCGAGCTCCTCTCCGAGCCGCTCGGACTCCCTCTGCTTGCGAAGCTTATCCATCTCCTCCATGATATAGTCACTGGAGATCCTTGCGCTCTCTACCATATTCTGCGCCTTCTTGCGGGCAGACTCCAGCTCCTTTTCGGATGCAGAAAGGCGCGCGGCAATTTCCTTCTCCGCAAAAGCGACTCGCGCCTCCATCTCCCGTCTCTGCTTCTCTGCCTGCTCCAGATTCCGATCCGCCTGCAGGCGCGCCGCCTCCAGCTCTCCCAGCACCCGCTCCAGCCGTTTGTTATCCTGACTGATACAGGCGTTGGCTCGCTCAATGATCCGCGACGGCAGTCCAAGCTTTTCGGAAATGGCGAAAGCATTGGATTTACCGGGGGTACCCACGATCAGACGGTAGGTGGGGCGCAAGGTCTCCACGTCAAATTCACAAGAAGCGTTGCTCACGCCCTCGGTATCGATCGCATAGGTTTTCAGCTCAGTATAGTGGGTGGTGGCGGCAGTCAGCGCCCCCGCCTGTCTCATATCCTCGATAACGGAGATCGCCAACGCGGCTCCCTCTACGGGATCGGTTCCCGCGCCAAGCTCATCAAAGAGCGCCAAGGTCTTATCGGTCCGCTCATTGACGATGGATACGATATTGACCATATGTGAGGAGAAGGTAGAAAGCGATTGCTCGATGCTTTGCTCGTCTCCCAGATCCACCAGGATCTTCTCAAATACGCAAAGAGAGGTTCCCTCCTCCGCGGGCAGATGCAAGCCCGATTGCGCCATAAGGGCAAACAGCCCCAAGGTTTTCAGGGTGACCGTCTTGCCACCCGTGTTGGGACCTGTGATGATGAGGGTATCATACTCTCCTCCCAGACCGACGGTCACGGGGACTACCGCTTTGGGATCGATCAGCGGGTGTCTTGCCCGAATCAGGCGACATTCTCTTTTTTCGGTGATGACAGGCTCTACGCCCCGCATCCGACGGGACAGCTCGGCACAACCGAATGCAAATGCAAGCTCGGTAATATTGCGGTAATTCAACAAAAGAGACGGAGAAATTCCGGCAACCTCGCCCGATAGCTCCGCCAAGATCCGTTCGATCTCATGGGCTTCCTTGGCTTCCAGCATCCGAAGCTCGTTATTGGCATCCACCACCGCCATGGGCTCCACAAAAATGGTAGCGCCCGAGGAGGAGGTATCATGGATCAGACCCTTTACGTCGTTTCGGCACTCCGCCTTCACGGGAATAACGTACCGTCCGTTTCTCTGAGTTACAATATTTTCCTGAAGATATTTGGAATACCCACCACTGATATATTTGGCAAGAGTCTCCTTGATCCGTCCGTTCGCGGAACGGATCTTCCGCCGCACCTCGGCAAGCGCGGGGCTTGCCTCATCGGCAATCAGCTCCTCGGACAGAATGGAACGTCCGATGCGATCCTCTAAAAAGCGGTTGGGCAGCAAACGCTCAAACACCTCGTCCAGAACCGTGGAAAAGGTTCGGTTGGTACGGCTGTATTCCAGCAAAGAGCGGGCAGTGCGCAAAACAGCGGCTACGTCCATCAGCTCTCTGGGTGTCAGGATCGCTCCCTTAACGGCGCGCTCACAGCTATCCCCTACGTCGCTGACACTGCCGAAGGACGGCATACCCTTGGTATCCGAAAGACGGCAGGCATCGGTCGTCCGCTTCTGGGCGCGAAGGACCTGTTCCTCATAAATCTGAGGAGCCAGTCCGCGCGCGGTCTCCGCCGCTCCCGCCGTGGGACAGGCGTCAGCAAGCATGGTGCGTATCTTATCAAATTCTAACGTGCAGATCGTTTTTTCGCTTATGTTCATCACAAATCATTCCTTTACCGCTCGGTAAAAATCCAAGGTATCAAAACCTCGTTCCAGATGATTGAGCAAATAGGTTTCGGCGGCACGACAAAAGGCGTCCCGACTGTTCTCATCACTGAGGGAGTAGGCATAGATCCTCGGCAAAGGTGCGGCGCACACGTAACGCATGGCGGCGAGCGCCGAGGAGTCCAGAGGTAACAAAATATTTCTGGCGCGGTAAACGTCCTCCTCAGGAAGAGGTAGGTTTCCCGTCCGTTTTTTCAGGCAACCGTCACAGATCAAGCCGCCGTTCATAACGTCCAGCCACGGCTGTGTAGGATTTTTCTCTCCGCAGGTCGGGCATCCGTCCAGATCGGGAGTGAAACCGGAAATCTTGGCGGCAAACAGCTCATAGGTCGCTTTGATCTGCCAGAGAGGCTTCTGCCTCTTGGCGATACAGTGCAGGCTGTTGAGCGTCATGGAAAGGATCTCTCCTGCCTCCACATCCTCTCCTGTGATCTCCTGCGCCACTTGAGAAAGATAGGCGGCAAGGGCAAAGCCCTCGATATCGGAGTTCAGCTCGAAAAAGGAACGGTTTACGGAGCCTCCCGACACCCAGCGATGATCCCCTTTTTCGTAATACTCAAAATTGGCGTAGGTAAACAGATGGCACATAGAGACCACGCGGCTTTTCATGGAGCGCGCCCCCTTTGCCGTCATGGTGATCCTGCCTCGCTCCGCCGTAAGAACGGTGAGTAGCTTATCGTTCTCCCCCACGGGGTATTCCCGCAGGACCAGACCGTCGATCGTATTCTTCATGAAGAAGCCCCGTCACTCTTCGTCACGGTAGCCGAAATTGCCCACCGTTCTGGCGCTTTCCCGCCAGTTTTCCTTGACCTTTACCCAAAGATTCAAATAAACCTTGGTGCCGAGCATTTTTTCCAGATCCTCTCTGGCGTAGGTACCGATCAGCTTCAAGGATGCGCCGTTCTTGCCCACGATGATCCCCTTATGAGACGCCTTTTCGCAAAAGATTTCCGCGCGGATACGGACCATGGTCTTCTCATCGGTAAATTCCTCAATGACCACCGCTGTGCCGTGAGGAACCTCCTTGTTCAGCGTCCGCAGGATCTTCTCCCGAATGATCTCGGCGGCGATCTGTCTCTCAGGCTGATCGGTGATCATATCCTCGGGGAAGAACCAAGGAGACTCGTCCAAGAACTTGGCGCACTCGTCAAGCAGCTCGGGCACGTTCTTTCCGCTTCTGGCGCTGATGGGCACAAACGCGGCAAAGTCGTGTTTTTCGGCGTAACGGCTGATCGCCTCCGCCAGCGCCTCCCGTCGATATTGGTCGATCTTATTCAACGCCAGCACGGCGGGGATCCCGCTCTTCTTTAAGTAGGCAATGACGTTTTCCTCCACAGGGGAGATCTCCTTGCCCGTATCCACCACCAGAACCACGGCATCTGCCTCCCGCATAGAGGAATCTGCAGTCTTGACCATGAATTCTCCAAGGCTGTTCTTGGGATTATGCATACCGGGGGTATCCAAAAAAACAAACTGATCCTCCCCCCGCGTAAAAATACCCGTGATCCGATTTCTCGTGGTCTGGGGTTTGCTGGACACGATAGCGACCTTCTCTCCGAGAATCGCGTTGAGAAGGGTGGATTTGCCCACGTTAGGACGTCCTACAATGGCGATAAAACCTGTTTTTTTCATATCTTTTCTTTCCTTATCTTCGTTTTTATTTCACCGACAGACCCATGTTCGCAAGGATCTCTCTCTGTCTGCGGCGCATCTCGGCGTCCTCTTCCTCGCTGTTGACGTGATCGTAGCCCAACAGATGAAGCATGGAATGGACACACAAAAACGCCGCCTCCCGCTCAAAGCTGTGTCCGAACTCCTCCGCCTGAGCCGCCGTTTTCTCCAGCGACAAAACAATGTCTCCGAGGGACACCGCAGGCTCGTCCGCAGGGGGCTCCTCGCCCCCCTCGAAATCCACCAACGGAAAGGATAGCACATCGGTCTCCCGATCGATTCCCCGATAGTCCCGATTCAGCACACGGATCCCCTCGTTATCCACAAAGGTCACCGAAACCTGACAGGGATTGGCAAAGCCCTCGTAGGCAAGGGTTTGCACCACCGCCCGCCGTACCAGACGCTTGAGTCGGTAGGAGATAGGAAACCGCTCTTGCTCATTACTGAAATAGATCATTACTCCGTCTGTCATGAGTTCGCACCTCCGTTTGGACGGCGGGAGCTATGCTTTGCCGCCTTTTCCATTCGTTCCTTTTCATATTTCTCATAGGCGCGAATGATCCGCTGTACCAGCTGATGACGCACCACGTCACGGTCGGTAAAGGCGTGTACGGCAATGTCCTCCACGCCCTCCAGAATCTTCACCGCCACCGAAAGACCGCTTTTTTGTCCGTTTGGCAGGTCGGTCTGTGTCAGGTCGCCCGTGATCACCGCCTTGGAATTGAAGCCAAGCCGCGTCAGAAACATCTTCATCTGCTCGGGGGTAGCGTTCTGCGCCTCGTCCAGAATGATAAAGCTGTCATCCAGTGTCCGTCCTCTCATATACGCCAGAGGAGCGATCTCAATGACACCCTTTTCCAGCTGGCGCTGATAGTTCTCAGGCCCCATCATCTCGTACATGGCGTCGTACAGCGGACGAAGGTAAGGATCGATCTTGCTCTGCAGATCGCCCGGCAAAAAGCCCAGCTTCTCTCCCGCCTCAATGGCAGGGCGGGTTAGAATGATCCTGCTTACCTGCTTATCCCGCAGGGCGCGAACCGCCATCGCCACAGCAAGAAAGGTCTTGCCCGTTCCCGCGGGACCGATCCCGAAGGTCACCGTATGCTTTTTGATGGCTTCCACGTATCTCCGCTGTCCCACGGTCTTTGCCTTGATTGGCTTTCCTCTCGTGGTAACACACAGACAGTCCTGCTCCAAGCCCGCAAGCTCCTGCTCCTGTCCTGCCCGAAGCATATCGATCACATACCCGACCTGCTGCTCGGTGAGAGTATCGTTGTATTTTGCCATGTCCCTCAGATACCGAACCGCGTCCGCCGCCATGCGTACACCATCCGCATCCTCTCCGCTCACCAGCACGGCATCGCTTTCCTCTCCCGCGCGGTTTCGGATCGTCACGGAAAATTCCTTCTCCAGGATCCGTACGTTCACGTCATAGCTGCCGAATAGTCTCGCGGTCAGCTCATTGTTTTCAATCGTTACCGTCCTTTGCTCCATTCCTCGAAAATCCCTCTATCTCAATTTCCTGCACCCTTGCGATATTCTCAATATACTCCGCCCTGCAATGCAGGATATACGCTCCCTCCGTCAGCTCCGCCCGAAGCGCTTTGCGAGTCAGTATCCCCTGTGGGACCTCCGACTCCATCTGACAGCGCAAGGTATAAAGTGCCTGCTCTACGGCGGCTTCTTTACTTCTCTCCGCCTCTGCCATCGCATACTCCACAGTGCGAAGGGTACGGATCCCCACGGGCAAGGTCACCCCTCCGGGAAGCGTCAAATATTCCACTGTATTTATTGTATCACAAGTGGCATATGAATTTCCAGTGTTTCCGAAAAATTTTATTTCTTTTTCGAAGAAAATCAACCATTTTTCGGTTTTTCTCTCCCCCGTATAGTTTTTCTTCGTATAGATCAGGGGAATTTCTATCTCAAAATCCCTCTCTGTTCGGGCAAAAACCTTTCCGTGGGCGCAGGTGGTGCGGATACCGCCTCCGTCAATTTCGTAGATCCCGCCTACCAACAGCTCCCCCTCTCCCACCGTGTCTCCCACTCGGATCGCCACGTTTCCGCGAACATTCTCCAGCCATTCGATTCGTCCCGACCGAGCCGCTACCAGATTTGCCGCGGCGTAGGATTCCTCCGCGCGTGGCGCCTCCACCTCGCGGATCTCAACCTCCGCTACGGTTCCGATCATATTGATGCTGATCCAGGAGATCTCGTCCGAGGCAATAAGCATCCGATTTTCCAGCACCGCCGTATCCAAGGCGTGAATGGGATCTCCCACCTTCATACCGCATTCTCGCAAAACCTCGATCACCTCTCGCTCTCCCAAACGCTCATTTCCTTCCACACGAATACTCCATACCACCCGTCCCGAAAAGAAAAGGATCGCGCAAAATACCAAGGCGCCCACCAGAACTCCCACGCGATGGCGGTATCGGAAAAGAAGAGACGGAAGCCCGCGGCTTTCACTGACCACGGCGGGGATCCCCCGATCCCGACAAACCTCCAATACGGCGGGTGCTGTGCGCAGACTGCACTCTACGGTCACGTAGTCCCCCACAAACCGAAGATTACGGTAAATCAAGCCCCGCTGTCGGCAAAGCTCCGCAAGCTCACCCGCGTACTGTCGATCCAAACGGATCACCCGATATCCAATCAAAAATAAAAACGGTCTGACCATCCTACTCCTCCTCAAAGGACACACGGCAAATATGCCCGTCCACACCAATGGCTCCCACGTGATAAGAGGTACAGCACAGCCGCTTTCCTTCAATTTTCAAAGCCCCTCGCCGCAAAGCGATTCGGATCTCCTCGGGGGTATAAACAAGGATCTTCCCACATCCGCTGACACAAAGCGCGCTCCTGCCCCGAATCTCTACCAGCCCTTCCCCCGAGAATACGTCGGGTGGAACGTCCAAGCTACGGCAAAGTCGCTCTCGCCAGCTTTCCTTCTCCTCCCGTTTTTTCTGCCGTTTTCCCATACGCCATCCTCCTGTCGCATATTTTGTACGAAATGTCCGTACACTTTATCGAGTCCACTCAAAAGGAGTATATGAGAAGAGAGTAACCGCCATGACCAAACCTCAATCCCCAAGTTCCCTCTCCCCACGTCCAACGCGTCCGCGCCGCCATTCCTTTGGCAGGATCTCTTTCTGCCTGATCACCTTCTTTTTTCTCGCATTACTGCTGCGAAACTCGGAAATCGCCGTCCGTTATATTTCCGACGGTCTTTCCCTTTGCGCCAAAACCCTGATCCCCTCGCTGTTCCCCTTTTTGGTCATCTCCGAGCTGCTGGTGTCCGGCGGAGCCATTCGTCCGCTTGAGAACCTGCTCGCCCGTCCCTTTCGCTCGTTTTTGGGGATCAGCGGAGAGAGCGGTTGCGCGTTGCTGTTAGGATTTCTTTGCGGCTTTCCCTTGGGGACCAAAACCGCCGCTTCTCTCTATCGCCAAGGGCGGATCAGTCTTGAGGAATTGCAGCATCTGATCATCTTTTGCAACGTACCGAGCCTTGCATTTCTGGTCTTTGCCGTGGGAGATTCCCTGTTGGGAAGCCGATCGCTGGGCGTAGAGCTATACGTCATCACGCTTCTCTCCTCTCTCCTCATCGGGGTGCTTTCCAACCGCCTATTCCAAAAATCCACCCCGAGATCGGCACCGCCATGTTCCTCCTCTGTATCCGAACCCCGATCGCCCCTGACCGTCTTTACCGAAGCCGTAGGCAACTCTGCCACAGCCATGATCCGTATCTGCGCTTTCGTGCTGTTTTTTTCTGCTCTAGTTGGTGTTTTAGAACGCATACTCACCCCCGTCTCGCTTTCTCAAGAAACGACCGCCCTCATCTTTGGCATATTTGAGTTAACAGGAGGCGTCGCACGCGCCGCTGCTTGCGCCCCCGTTGTCGCCCCCTATCTTTGCGCCGCTCTGGCGGGATGGTCGGGGCTTTCGGTGCATTTTCAGATCATGAGCCTTTGTGACGGAATCCCCCTCTCTTTCTCGTCCTACTTTCTCGCCAAGCTGGGACACGGCGCGCTCAACGTTCTGCTTCTGTACGGCTATACCCTGTTGAAAACCACACTTGCATAAAAAAGCTCACGGCATAGGGTTGTACTCTAAAGGACAGTTTGGGTAATACGTTACCTACCGACAGAAAAAAATAAAAACCGCAGATTAATTTTCTGCGGTTTTTGTGCTATAATAAGGTATAATCGTGTGAATGATAAATAAAAATTTGACGGAGGCGGTGTGATATGATTCTATTAAGGAATTTTGCAGATGATGATGCTATTGAATTTCAACAAAAGCATAATGCAAAGATGTCCATTGACGAAGTTAAAATATTGATTACAAAATGGCAAGAAAAAGAGTTTGCAAGCAAATATTTTGAAATGTTTGCGATAGTGAATGACACTGAAATGGTTGGAATGATATCGCTGTATCAACACTCCCCAAATGTCATTTCGTGCGGTCCTGAAATATTTGAATGTTATCGCAAACGCGGATTTGCAGAAAATGCTATGATACTTGCAATGAAAAAAGCGAAAAGCAAGGGCTACAAATTGGTGTTGCAGCAAATTAGAATTGATAATATTGCGAGCATTGCGTTACACAAGAAGTTGGGATTCGAAACAGATGGATATGTATATAAAAACAAAAAAGGCAACGATGTACAAATTTTTATAAAGTTACTATAAGATAAAATCCAATTTATCAAAAAACATTGATATGCTCTTTTGTTCAACCAATATGTATTATTTATTTGACAACAACAGATTAAATAAAAGGTACTAAAATTTTGTCAAGAGCAACGCAAAGTCACTTTTGACTGTACAATCAAAAGCCTATGTGACTACCTTCCGGGAGGTAAAAAAGAGCCTCCCTTGTGTAAAGGGAGGTGGCACGCGGAGCGTGACGGAGGGATTGTAATGCAGCGAAAACACAATAAAGATATCGTTCCTACCGCAAGAATGCTACGAAAAAACATGACAAAAGAAGAAAAGCATCTTTGGTATGATTTTTTGCGCACCTATCCCGTACGCTTTTCACGACAAAAGGTTCTCGGTAAGTATATCGCAGATTTTTACTGTGCAGAGGCAAAGCTTGTCATAGAGCTTGACGGCTCGGGACATTATACGGAAGAAGGAAAGCAATATGATGAAGAAAGAAC
>JAZNVA010000036.1:0-1917 GCA_045592565.1 Eubacteriales bacterium
TTCCGATTGGCAGCAGGTAGACCTCTTGGTAGCAGACGCGGTCCTTTCTCTGCAAGAGATCTGTCTGGATCGGATCTACACTGCGGACAACCTCTTGACAGAAACTCCTCTGACCAAGGCTCCCTCATCCTATTCTCCCGCCACGGAAGGCTACATTGCCATGATTGTGTCCAAAAACGGACTTCCCTATGATACAACGCTATCGGTTCTGAACGGAAATAAAAATGGGGTAGAAAATCGAATTCAGCTTGCCTTGAAGGAAAATCGCCTTTATCCTGCCGATGGATCGGATCTTGGAAAGGATCTTCTGAGGCGACTGAAGGATGCTCATCTCGGCGCCGCGTGGCAGATCACCCTTGACACTGCGATGCTCAGCTCCGCTGAGCGGTACACCGTATCCCTACTTCTCCCCTCACATCTTCGGGAAGAATCCCTGATCGGCATCGTCTTCCTGCGAGAGGATGGCTCGGCGGAATTTTACGATGTCAACCGCGAGGACGATCTCCTCAGCTTTGACACCTCCCATTTTTCAGAATTCTACCTGCTGTGCGAAAGCACCACCAATCTGATTCCGTGGATCATTGCTCTGAGCATTCTCATCCTTTGCGAGGTGTTCGCCCTGATCCTTCTTTACCGTCATCGAAACCGAACGGAATACGGCGATCTCTCCTCTCTGCCTGCCGTGCTTCTCTCTCCCACTCTGTTGAAGGTCTATCGTCCTGCGAACGGTGTAGGGATCCTTTGGCTGCTTGGAGGGATTTCCCTGACTCTTGCGGCTTGGATCTCCTATCTTGCCGTTACCCAATTACGGAACAAATATACCGAACCGGAATATCCAAATGAGGACACCGATGAGGACCCCGACGAAGGATCGGTTTTAGAAGAACAAGAGGAGATCTTCCCGAACGAGCCCGATCCCATTCCCGTTTTGGCAGCTGTTCCCGTACGGTCTCTGCTCGCCGATTCGGGTCCCTTGCCGCAGGTTACGGTAGCGGAGGCGGAAACCCTGATGACCGACGAGAGCGCAAGAGAGGAATTAAACGCCGAAAGCGCCGCCTTTGTGGAGACAGAGGTGCATACGGGAACGAAAAAAGCGGAGATCAATATCGATACGATCGCGCAGCATTTCCACGCAGGGGACACCGTGACGCTCGCTCTCCTGAAGGAAAAAAAGCTGATCCCCTCTCAAACAGGCTTTATAAAGATCCTGGCAAGAGGATCACTGGACAAGCCCCTGACCGTGATCGCTCAGGATTTCAGCATTGCCGCGCTGAAAATGATCCTCCTGACAGGCGGAACGCCCATTGTGTCAAAACCTTCTCTCTCAAAGAAAAAACGGTAATCTATCCTTCAATCAACACACCCGTGCGCCCCATTCCCCCTCGGGAGAATGGGGCGCTTTTCTTTTAAACGGGTAGAATAGGAACAATTTCTCTCTTGACAAACCCTTCCTTTTGGAGTATAATGAAAATACAAGCTTCGACGGCATTCGTCTTGCTTCGATCCGTCAATTTCAAATCGTACGAAGGGGATTTATACATGAAAAAATTTTTCGGAGAATTTAAAACATTCATTACACGTGGCAATGTCGTTGACATGGCTGTCGGTGTTATCGTCGGTAGTTCCTTTACTGCCATCGTCAATGGATTAAGCAATTTCGTTCTTAAGCCTCTGGTCAACTGGCTGTTGGCAATCATTATGGGGAAGGATGCGCTCAGCGAGCTGTTCACGATGCTCAAGCCCGTAAACGATCCGCTGACCGGTGAGCTGATCCTGGAGGAATCCATTTACATCGACTGGGGCTCTTTCATCAACGCCGTCATCAATTTCTTCCTGATTGCGTTCGTACTCTTCACCATTGTAAAGATCATCAACAAGATCCGCGAGCATCAGCAGGAGGTCAACGAGGAGATCATG
>JAZNVA010000037.1:0-2821 GCA_045592565.1 Eubacteriales bacterium
GCGATAGAGTCTGAGAATTATATTCTTGCGGGCTCCCGCGGCTGGTTTACCGACCGCGCCATGCAGACCGCATCGCAAAACGTAGATTACGAGAAGATCATCAACCGAGAGGTCATTCGCTTGCGCATGTCACTTGATGCCGCCAAACGGCTTCAAGAAGAAACCGAAAAAGAGATTCTGGTCTTTTTGCACTTCCCTCCAGTCTGGAGCGATTTTGAGTGCGCAGAGATCCTCTCTCTCCTTAAAGAATACTCCATCAAGCGGTGTTATTTCGGGCACATTCACGGCAGTTATACATCAAGCGGCGTTTTTGAGCATGAGGGTGTGGAATTCCGAATGATCTCCGCGGATTATCTGGATTTTATTCCCCAAATTATATGATATTTTTGTAAAAGCTATTGACAAATCATGTAAAAAAAAGTACAATATATACTGTATGTAAAAATTTATTTTTCTTATTGGAGGTTTAAACCAAATGAGTTTGACAAAATGCGAAAACATTGAAAAGAACAGATACGAGCTGCAATTCTCGGTAGATAAAGCAACCTTTGATGCCGCCGTCAGCGCCGTATATCGCAAACAGGTGAAATCCATCACCGTTCCCGGTTTCAGAAAGGGCAAAGCGCCCCGCTCTATCATCGAAAAGATGTACGGTACCGGTGTGTTTTACGAGGATGCTATCAACGATCTGATCCCCGGCGCATACACCGAGGCTGCAAAGGAGTCCGGTCTGGAGATCGTAGGACAGCCTGAGTTTGACGTTGTTTCGATCGACGAAAACGGTCTGGCTCTCTCCGCAAAGGTTTACGTAAAGCCCGATGTTGAGATCAAGGACTATTTCGGCATTGAGGTCGAGAAGGATGTTGCCCCCGTTACCGACGAGGAGCTTGACAAGGAGATCGAGACTGTTCGAGAGAGAAATTCCCGTGAGATCGACGTAACCGACCGTGCCGCTGAAATGGGTGACACCACCGTCATCGACTTTGAGGGCTTCTGCGACGGCGTTGCTTTCGAGGGCGGTAAGGGTACCGACTACGCGCTGAAGCTGGGATCCGGCTCCTTCATCCCCGGATTTGAGGAGCAGATCGTCGGCAAGAGCATCGACGAGGAGTTTGACGTAAACGTAACCTTCCCCGAGGAGTATCACGCCAAGGAGCTGGCAGGTAAGCCCGCTGTGTTCAAGGTTAAGATCCATGCCATCACCCACGTAGAGCTTCCCGCTCTGGATGACGATTTCGCAAAGGATGTTTCCGAATTTGACACCTTTGATGAATACAAAGCCGATCTGAAGGCAAAAATGGAAAAGAGACACGAGACCGCTGCCGAGAATGCGGTAGAGGATAAGCTGGTCGAGGTTCTCATTGAGAAGCTCGAGGCTGATATTCCCGAAGCAATGTACGAGGCTGAGACCGAGAACTACGTTCGTGACTACGATACCAGACTCCGTTCTCAGGGACTTGACCTCAAGACCTACTTCAAGTACACCGGTCTTACCCTGGATGCACTCCGTGAGCAGATGAGACCTCAGGCTGAGCGCCAGGTAAAGGCAAGACTGGCTCTGGAGAAGATCGCCGCTCTGGAGAACGTTGAAGCAACCGAGGATGACATCAACGGTGAGTATCAGAAGATCGCCGAGGCTTACGGCATCGAGCTGGATCAGGTCAAGGCAAGCATTGATGCAGCAGCCATTGCTGAGGACATGAAGGTCAAGAAGGCGCTGGATCTGGTAAAGGAAAAGGCTGCCATCGTAGCAAAGAAGGCGTAAGTTCTTCCCTTTTCTCCCGCGCAACAATATTTGGAGGTAATTCGCATGTACAATTCCCAAAACAAAATCTTTGATGCACTGGTTCCCATGGTCGTTGAGCAAACCAGCAAAGGAGAGCGCTCCTACGATATCTTTTCCCGTCTGCTGGGCGATCGGATCATCTTTTTGTCTGACGAGGTCAATGACACCACGGCTTCTTTGGTTGTTGCGCAGATGCTGTTCCTTGAGGCACAGGATCCTGATAAGGATATTTGCTTTTACATCAATAGCCCCGGCGGTTCCGTAACCGCCGGAATGGCTATTTATGATACGATGAATTATATCAAGTGCGACGTTTCCACCATCTGTATCGGTATGGCGGCAAGCATGGGCGCATTCCTGCTCTCCGCAGGCGCCAAGGGCAAGAGAATTGCCCTGCCCAACAGCCAGATCATGATCCACCAGCCCTTGGGCGGCGCGAAAGGTCAGGCAACCGACATCAAGATCCAGGCGGAGCTGATCCTCCGTACCCGTGACAACCTCAACCGTATTCTCGCTGAGAACACCGGAAAATCCATTGAGGAGATCGCACGGGATACCGAGCGTGATAACTTCATGACCGCTGAGCAAGCACTGGAATACGGACTGATCGACAAGATCTTTTCCAAACGCGCTTAAAAACTTATTCGTATCTGAAAGGAACGATTCATGTCTTCAACTACCAATAACACCACATCGGGTCTGCGCTACTGTTCCTTTTGCGGACGGAAGGAAAATCAAGTCAATTTTCTGATCCCTTCTCCCACGGGAACCTATATCTGCGATTTCTGCGTGGAGGCTTGTCAACAGCTCATCTACGAGAATACGGTTGCGAATCAAACGGGAATCGATGATCTCACCTTTGACACGCTTCCCAAGCCGATGCAGATCAAGGAAATCCTTGACGAATACGTCATCGGTCAAAATGATGCAAAGATTGCGCTCTCCGTTGCGGTATATAACCATTACAAACGAATTCTTTACAAGGAAGCCGCCACGTCCGAGGATGACGAGACGGGAGTGGATCTGCAAAAGAGC
>JAZNVA010000038.1:0-3598 GCA_045592565.1 Eubacteriales bacterium
CGGGTATGGCGAATGGCGTCCAGAATCGAGGTCTTACCGTGGTCAACGTGTCCCATGACACAGACAACGGGAGCTCTGGTTACCAGATTCTCCTCACTATCCTCTTCTTCGTCGAACAGACGCTCCTCAATGGTAACGACCACCTCCTTGGTGGCGGCAATTCCCATTTCGTCGGCGACGATGGCGGCGGTGTCATAATCCACCGTCTGATTTACGGTCACCATCATACCGAGCATCATCAATCTCTTGACGATCTCTGCGGCGGTAACCTTCAGGCGGGAAGCAAGCTCACTGACCATGATCTCCTCGGGAAGGGTAACGCTGGTCGGCGCCTTAGTAACGGGCTGGGTGCTCTTCTTTCCCTTTGCCATTTTATTGTTTTTGCCGGGAGCCATACGGTTCCCTGCCATATTTTGCTTTTTGACTCTCTGGTTTCCGCCGCGAAGATCTCCCATGGAATCGGGAACAAAGGTATCCAGTCTCTCGTCGTACTTGGAAAGATCCACCGTTCCCGCTCTCATGTCAACAACGCGAGTTGCGCCTCTTTGCTTGGGCGCCTCGTCACCCTTGACGGTCTGACTGCGGACAATGGGCTGGGGCTTGAATTTCTCGATGGGACCTCTCTGGACTCGCTCGTCCTTATCGCGGAACTGTCCGCCGCCCATGCGATCATTCCTTTGTCCCTGCGGCTTTTGTCCCTGAGGTCCTCTCTGGGCGCCGCCAAAGGGATTGGCAAAGCGATCGTTATTCTGGGGACGGGGGGCATATCCGTTCTGTCCCTGCGCAGGAGTGCGATCAAAGGATCTCTGACCAAAAGATCCGCTCTGACCGTTCTGACCGTTCTGACGGGGAGCAAACCGATCTCCCGTCTGAGGTCTTCCCATTCCCTGCTGAGCGGGACGGTCCCCGCGTTGGGGCTGTCTTACGCCATCGTTTCCTCTGGGCGCGCCGCCCTGAGGTCTGGTGTCCGCAGGCTTCTGCGCTGTCTTTCCTGCAGGCGCAGGAGCGGCAGTTTTGAACTCGGGCTTATTTTCCCTCTTCGGATCAACCTTCGGCTCTGCCTTGAGTTCGGGCTTGGGCTCGGGCTTAGATTCGGGCATTGGCTTTGCCGCAGGCTCCGCCTTCTTCTCTGCCACAGGCACCTTCTCCGCAACGGGTGTCTTTTCCGTCTTCACTTCCGCAATCGCGGTCTTTTCCTCCGGCTTTTCTGCCGATACAACCCTTTTCTTGGAAGGAATATAGGTTATACCGTCCAGATAATCCTCGATATTGGTGATCTGATTCTCCTTGGTCAATGCCTCAAAGAGAATATCAAATTCCGCAGGCTCCAGAGGCTTTTGCGATTTCACCGCAATTCCCTTTTCCTCCAGAATCGTTGTCATATCCTTCGCCTTCATATTCAGATCCTTGGCGAACTGATTCACCTTCAATAAATTGGATGATTGATTTGCTGCCATACGTGATACCGATTCTCCGTGGTCAGCGGAGAACGTCCTTTCCATTTGGATTTAGGTTTTGCTTTGCCGTGTTTCTTTCCTCTGCAGTACCATGTCGCACAGGCCTCGGTCGGTCACGGCAACCGCACCAAGCACCGCGCTCTTACCCAATGCGGCGGCGAGGGTTGCCCCGTCACAGCTCAGGCGGATCTGCGTTACGTTGTAAAATTGACATTTGTCGGTGATTCGCTTGTGGGTGTTCTCAGAGGTATCCGCCGCCTCAAACACAGCAACGGGAGCATTCTTTCCGCCTCGCATCGCCTCACAGATCTGAGGCACGCCGAAGATCACCTTCCCCGCGCGGACACAAAGTCCGAGGCGGGACAGCATTGCCTGCTCGTTTTTTTCACTCATGGGCGGCAAGCTCCTGCTCCATCTGATCCCATACCGAATCGGGGATCTCACAATCCAGACTGCGTCCGATCCGTCCCGATTTTCTTGCTTTTTTCAAGCATCGGGAGTCAGGGCACACATATGCGCCACGCCCCGATTTTTTTCCTGTAAAATCCAGAGAGATCTCCCCTTCGGGGCTTCGCACCACGCGGAGAAGCTCTTTCTTGGGTTTATGTTCGTTACAGCCGAGGCATTGCCGCGTGGGAATCTTTCTCGGCTTCTGCATCTGCTCCATGATCGTCTCCTTGTCAGCCCGGATTATTCGGACTTGATGTCGATCTTCATTCCCGTCAATCTCGCCGCCAGTCTTGCGTTCTGACCTTCCTTACCGATGGCAAGAGAGAGCTGATCCGCATCCACGATCACGCGACAAGCGCGCTCCGCGGTAAAGGTGACGGAACGGACCGTAGCAGGCGCCAGAGCAGCCGCTACGTATTCCTCGGGAACCTCGCTGTACTTTACGATATCGATCTTCTCCCCGTTCAGCTCCTGCACGATCCCGTTGATTCTCATACCGTGCGCGCCGATACAAGCACCCACTGCATCCACGTCCTCGTCGCGGGACCATACGGCGATCTTGGTTCTGGAGCCTGCCTCACGGGCAACGCCCTTTACCAGCACCACGCCATCCTGAATTTCGGGAACCTCCAGCTCAAACATTCTGCGAACCAGACCTGCATGGGAACGGGAGAGAGTAACCAGAGGACCCTTGGTCTCCTTGTTGACTTCCATTACGAAAACCTTGATCTTCTGATCCACGTAGAAGCACTCTCCGGGGATCTGCTCACCCTTGAGCAGAACGGCGCGTCCCGTTCCGGTGTCCACGACTACGTTTCCGTTGACGGGATCCACCTTGCTGACGGTAGCGGTGATGATCTCCTCACGCTGACTCTCGTATGCATCCTGCATCACCTTGCGCTCACCCTCGCGAATACCCTGAATGATCACGGACTTTGCGGCGGCGGCAGACAAACGGCGGAAGTTCTTGGTCTTGACCTCGGTCTCTACCATCTTACCCAGCGTATGGCGACGGCTGATCGCCTTGGCGTCTTCCAGAGAGATCTGGCACTGAGGATTCTCAACCACCTCAACGACCTCCTTCTGCAGGTAGACCTTTACGTCCTCCTTCACGGGGTCAATATGAACGCGCATTAAGGTGTTTGCGCCAAATTCCTTTTTGAAAGCGGACAGCAGCGCTGCCTCGATCTTCTCCAGCATGTATTCCTTCGGGATTCCCTTCTCTTTTTCAAGAAGATCCAATGCAACGAAAAATTCCTTGTTCATTTTACGGTTCCATCCTTTACGATTTTCAATTTCTTAAAATTCAAAATAAGTTCTCAGCTTTGCCACAGATGCGCGGGGGAACGTCAATGTCTCGCCAGCCGCGTCAATGCAGATCTCGCCTTGCTCACCCGGGGGCAACAATACGCCGCGAAAGACCTTCGTTCCGTTCAGCGGTGCATAGAGTCTGACCTCCACATCCCAGCCTTCGCAGGCAACGATATGCTCCTCAGTCCGCAACTCCCGCTCCACTCCCGGAGAGGAGACCTCCAGATAATACTGCTCCTCAATGGGATCCGCCTCATCCAACACGGGATCAATGGCGCGGTGAAGCGCTTCGCAGTCGTTGATGGTGATTCCGTTCTCCGAATCAATGGTGATCCGAAGGATCCGTTTCGCGCCCTCCTTGACGTACTCCACGTCCCAGA
>JAZNVA010000039.1:0-3647 GCA_045592565.1 Eubacteriales bacterium
TCACTCTTGCCAAGGTACCCGAGAGAAGAACGCCCAAAACACTGATCAAGCCGCCAAGGATCGCAGCGAGAAGTGCCGAGGTGTGAACGACCTTGGTGATCTCCTCCTTCCGTCCCGCGCCGATCCGTTGCGCCGCAGCGACACCCGCTCCCACGGAAAGTCCCATAAAGAGCGCTGTGATCAGCGAGCTGATGGAGCTGACGCTTCCGATTGCGGCAATGCCGCCCTTCATACCGTAGTGTCCTACCACCGCCAAATCGATGGTATGATACAGTGCGGTGATATAGGAGGTCAGCACCACGGGAATTGCGAATAGAATAATTTTTTTGAGGAAGGGTCCCTCGGTCATCTCTGCCTTCGAGGGCTTCTTTAATATTGCTGCCATAATGTTCCTTTCTAACCCTGTTTCCTGCGTGCTTATATGCGGTTTACGGTAATCGACTTGATCCAACTGTTGACGTGCGCCATATTGGTCTCATCGGAAATCGGTTCGGGGGAATCTGCCCAATAGGGCAAAAGCGTTTCTTCAAGCTCAGGAATCGAATCCAGCTCGCCCTCCACGTATTGAATGAGACGGTCTCTCTGCGTGCGGATGCGGTACATCAATCCTCCCAGACGGTGCTCGTGTACCTCCAGACCGAAGGGCTTGTTCTCCCGATACCAAACGGTGCGGAAGGTAGCAGCGAAATACTCAACGGAGGTCAAAAGCTCGTGATACGTCTCCGTCAGTGCCTTCAGCGTCTCCCGATCCCCCGCCTGATACGCATCTCTCGTTCTCACGCCCAGATCGTATTTCTGCTCCAGAGTCCGCGCCAGCCACGCCATGTGATCGTAAAGATATGCAAACCTACTCTCCGACTTTGCCAGGGGGCGGAGCTTTCTCACAAGAGCATCGTACTGCGGGCGGATTCCCTCTCTGACCGTTGTGTCGAAGATACCCGCGAACAGATCGTTATACAGCATAAATTTATGAGGTGTCTTATTGTAGCCACCGATCTTACCGTAGTCCATGGGCAGATCCAGCAGCAGCATATCGTCAAAACTCTCACCCGTCAGCTCGTCAAACTCCCGCTTGATCTGCTCCATGTCGGTCACACCGTCATAGAAGCGGCGGGTAGCATACAGAGAAGGAAGCACCGCCCAGAAGGAGCACTCCTTGCCGTTGTCTCCCCACATGGTGATCACGATATTTTCGGTTCCGCTCTCACGGCAAGCAGCCATGGCTGCTCCCATCGCGCGCATGGTTGCCTCGTTGTGGGGAACGAACCCCTTCCAGGTCCACGCGCCGCCGGCAAACCATGTCTCACCGGGAAATTTCTTGTGAGCCGCCAGCATACGGTCATAGTTTTCCTTCACGTCATCGTGATATCGCCAGAAAACTTGATGAACGCCGTCAGGGCAAAGCGCAAGTGTCTCCTCGGAAAGGATCGGCTCCTCCGCGCCCGTCAGATATTCATATGCTCCGCCGTGCTCGATGCGGAAAAACATATCCGACCACATCAAGGGCTCAAAACCGTATTTTTTCGCGATCTCGATCACTCGCTTCATATGCTCAAAAAAGAGCTTCATGGCTGGCTCGTAGCCGTTCTTATCCAGATATCTGCCCCGTCCCATCTTATGCGCCTCGTCAAGACCGATATTGATATAGCGGGAATTGGGATAGCACGCTCTGGTAGTGGCAAACATCTTATCGATGAGGTCATAGGTCCTCTCATCGCCGATCATCATAATATCGTCAATATCGAAGATCCGTTTATAGGGGAACCAATGGAAGATCTGACTGATATGCGCCAGAGTCTGAATCGCGGGAACCATCTCCATACCGATGGATTCGCAATAGGAGACGATATCCTTCAGCTCCTCGGTGGAATATCTGCCCCGCAGATAGCCGAAGTAGGGTTCCTCGGGGATCTCATAGGTATCCTCGGTATACATCTGGATCATATTGTATCCAAATTTTTTCATCATCAGAGCAAATTCCTTGACCTGTTCGGGTCTCATGACCGCATTTCTGGAAAGGTCAAGCTGAACACCAAATATCTTTGCCATTTCTATCTCCCTTCTTTGGCCTCAATAGCCTACAACCGGCTTTATTATATCATAAAAAAGAAATTGTACTCAGGAATTTTTTGACCAATTCTCCTCATTTTAGAAATATTTTGATATCACCCCTCAAACTGTGAAATCCGCTTGACAATTCTTTTGAAATTTGTTAAAATAATATCATACGATGATACCAAAAAAGGAGAGAACGATGTTAAAAAAAATATTTTGCATGACCTTCGCGTTATTGCTGTGTATTCCCCTTCTGGCGTCCTGCGCCAAGGACGAAAATCTGGCAAAGGTGGATCTGGTTGACGACCAGACCGATCTGGTCGCCATTCAAGTCAAAGAATTCGGCACCATTATCGTGGAGCTTGATCCCGATGCGGCTCCGATCACCGTTGAAAACTTCAAAAAGCTGGTTTCCGATGGCTTCTACGACGGTTTGATCTTCCATCGCGTTATCAAGGATTTCGTGATCCAGGGTGGCGATCCCTTGGGGAACGGAAGAGGCGGATCCGATGAAAACATCAAGGGCGAGTTTGCGCTCAACGGCGTGAGCAACCCCTTGAAGCACGAGCGCGGAACCATTTCCATGGCGCGCTCAGGGGATCCCAATTCGGCCTCCTCTCAGTTCTTTATTTGTCACCAAACCAATCGCCAAACCACCGGTCTTGACGGCAGTTACGCCGCATTCGGTACCGTTCTTTACGGCATGGAGGTAGTAGACGCCATTGCTGAGGTACAAACCAACATGAACGACAAACCCCTCAATCCCGTGGTGATTGATTCCATTCAATTTGCCAAGCTGAAATAAGAACGCGATAGAAAGTCTTGGCTTCTGCCTCCCAAAAAAGGTTTCGGAACGCCGAATGATATCCGACACGCGCCAAATCAATCCATTGTAACAAACAAACACAAAGGAGAACGTCATTATGAACACTCAGAAATTTGAAAAAGAAGCCGTACGCGTCATCGCCCACAGAGGTCTGTCGGGCATCGAGCGTGAGAACACGAATGCGGCATTTGTTGCGGCAGGTAACCGCTCCTACTACGGAATCGAGACCGATATCCACAGAACCGCAGACGGCCGTTTCGTCATCTGTCATGACTTCGATCTTTTCCGCGTATCGGGAGAAAAAATCCCCGTGGAGGAGGTTTCTATGTCCGTTCTCCAGAACGTGATCCTGTTTGACAAGGACGATACCAAGGATCGCGCCGATCTGCGTCCCGGAACCTTGGAAAACTACATCAATATAT
The DNA here is from genome assembly GCA_045592565.1 of Eubacteriales bacterium. Classification (GTDB taxonomy): domain Bacteria; phylum Bacillota; class Clostridia; order Oscillospirales; family CAG-272; genus HGM12713. The sequence goes on from JAZNVA010000039.1 coordinate 3,304, forward strand.
GTAAAAAGTACGAGAAGCACAGCGTACTGGAGATGAAAACCCAGTTCACCGACGAGGAGATCGCGCAGATCGTGGCGATCATCCGCGAGCTTGACTACCTGGAGCATGTGACCTTTATCTCCTTCTGCTATGAGAATCTTGAAAAGATCCGCGCCATCCTGCCCGAGCAGTCGGCACAGTATCTCTTCCGCGAGATCACGGACGAGGTGAACGATACGCTCGCCGCGGCGAAGAACGACGTAGATGTAAAGTATACTGCCCTGACCGAGGAAAACGTAAAGAAGATCCACGAAGCAGGTCTGAAGATCAACTGCTGGACGGTCGACTCTCCCGAGGACGCGGAG
>JAZNVA010000040.1:0-4952 GCA_045592565.1 Eubacteriales bacterium
TATAAGAAAACTTATCGGAAAACGCAACGAGCAGCGCCAGTCCGCCGCCGCCGACACCGAGCAAGCCGCCGATCTGCCAAAGCTTGGCCCCGGCAAGGAAGGTCATGATACCCGCCGTCGCACCGATCAGAAGGATACAGAGCAGTATGATCGCCGCAAAGGCAAATTCTCTGGCGTGCTTTTTAAAGAACTGTTTCATTGTGCCGATATTGCTCCTCGATCAAATCAGATTTTTTGGGGGAACCTTACTTTTTCAGCAACGCTTCGTATTCCTCGTTCAGCGCATGCAGATGCTCTCGCTCCCGATCGATCCTCTCGCTGAAATGGTTGAAATACTCCACTTCCTCGTCTCGCGGGATCTCATTTTTCAGCAGTGCTGAAACCAAAGCCGCCTGAGAGCGGGAACGCTTTTGCTCCAGCAGTGAGATTTCTTCCTTGGATCTGCGGATCTGCTTACGTAGATTTCTCTTACGGAACATTTCGTCCTCCATACGGTTTTATTTTTCTTCGGGCTGCGAATTCTTCTTACGCTTTTCCAATTGCTTCTTGATGGGATCCCATGCAAAGGAGAGGATCGTGATCAACGCCATCACAAGGATCAGACCGATCAAGCCGATTCTGGAGCGGAACACCCGCCCCGCCGCCGTGAGGATCGGGCAATTCTTTTCATACACACCGATCACAGCCTCCGCTCTGGCGGGATATATGTCGTTACCTAAATTGTTGTCACCCTTGGTGACGAACGACTCGCCGCCGTCAAGGATCTCCACGACACGGTGCGTATTCAGGTTGCCCCGCAGAATGGGATCGTCCGAATAATAGGTGATCACGTCACCGATCTTGATCTCCGAGGGAGCAATCTTTTTGATACGAATATAGGAGTTAGCGGGGATCTCATCCTCCATGCTGTCGGTCATCACCCAGATGGTGGCGCTCTTTCCCACGAAGAACACGCGATTGGTGATCTTGGAGATCAGCATGCCGACCACCAGCAGCAAAACAACTGTGAAAAGGATATAAAATAAGATCTTTCCAATCAGCTTCCATGTCTTACGGTTTTTCATGTCTTATTTTCTTCGTTCCTTTTCTCTAATGATTGCCGCCGTGCCGATCAATGCCGCCTTCAGAGCAAGATCCGCCGCCGTATCTGCCACACGCTCCATTTGCTTCGGGTGCGTACGGCAAAGGTCTTCCACCTTCCGCGCGGAGGTATCCCAGCCCTTCTTGGCTCCCTTCGCCACGTACTTTGCGCCGCTTGCTACGCCGTCTGCCGCCACCTTGACGCCGTGCGCCGTAGCGGTCGCCGCACGAACTGTGGTCGTTTTGACTCCCGTTCCTACCTTATGGGCGGCAGTCTGCACGCAGTCCGCGGCTTTATCCACTGTCTTCACCCACTTGGGACGAAATCTCCGCCTGGGGAAATCCGAGATCATTCTCGTCTGCTTCATTACGGCATCGGAGATGAGCGCTACGTCCAGCGCTCGACGAATGGCTTTGTCCTTGACGGATACTCGCTTCGTATCCGCTGTCCCGCCGTCTTTGGTTACCAGCAGGGTTTTGGTGTAGGTCTTATTGAATTCCGACGCGTCCAACGGCTTCAGCTCATGCTCGATCTCGGGCGTCAGAACCGTGGGCGTGATCTCACTTGCCAAGGTATTGTTGGCGTCAAATTCGTTTTTGATGTTATAACGGAAGATCAGATACTGCAGCGCCGAGACCGAATAGATCTCCTTGATGTATCTGGGATCCAACGTCTCCAGATCCTCCTGCACCAGCATATTGTATCCGATATTTTCATAGCTCTCAATGAACTCCCAAAGCTCCAAGCACTGACGCAGATTCTTATTTTTGAGGATCGCGTTGGTTCGGATAATGGGAGGACGGACAAACTGTCCATCCATACTTTTTACAAAAGAAGAGTTGATGTAGGCGCGGCAAACGTGATGCAGATGCACCACTCTCTGCCACAGATCCTTGGTATAGGTATAGTTTCTCAGCGCCTCTCCCGTCTTTGGCTCCTCGGCGATCTCCACACGGAAGTGGATCTTTCCCTCAATCTCCCCGTGGGTAAACCGCTGACTATAGTCCAGACTGGTATTTTTCTCGTCCTTTCCTTCCTTCAGGGCAGTCTCGTAACGCCGCTCTACGAACAAAAACAGTCGGTTGATCAGCGTATTGATAAACTTATTTTCGTAGGTCTTATTGGTCTCGTCACGAAATACGTTCAGGATCTTGGAAGGCGTAATGGTATCGCCCTCCACCTTGGAGATATAGTCGGTGTGTTGACTCAGATGCTGAATGGAACGGCTGGAAATGTTGCGAGAAAGCTCAATGGGAAGCACCTTTTCGGTCTCCTCGATGAAACGGGAGGGGGTACGGATCACCTCGTCCAACGCGGGGAGACAATCCTCGATCTTGTTCACCCATTCCTCATCGATCGCCTTCAGCATATACCGTTTTTTCAGTTCCAGTCTGGCGCTTCCGTTGCCCAGCGCGTCGATGATCTCGGGATAAAAGTCGTATTGCTCCACCATTCCGTCTACGAAATACAAGGTATCCTCGTAAACGTCCTCAAAACGGCTCACGTCAGCAAAGGAGGACAACACCGCTTCCGGTCTCTCTTGGGCGGCAGGCTCGCCCTGCCCTTCTTCGACAGAATCCACTTGCGCTTCGCTTTCGGGTTCGATCTGCTCCTCCGAGCGTTTGATCTCTTCCATCACCGCATCCTCCTTTCAAACGTTCAAAGCTTTTCAAAAATCAATACATTTTCTGCAGCCGCTGCAGATATGCCGTACATTCCGGCATGCTGTTCTTTCCGAACAAAGAGTCCATATAACGGATCAATCCCTTGATCTCGTCACGGATCAGGGACAGGTTCAAGCCCTCAAATTTACGGTAGACCTTGGTTGCCAACAGATAGTCAATGGCTTCCACCTCGTTTCCGCCGCAAGCGACGTAAACGGGAACGAAGGTCTTGAGCTGCTTCATAATACGGTTACCAAAGGCAACACGGAACCGTTCGATTACGTAAACGTCCAGCTTGGCGATCTTTTCCAGATTTTCCTGGCTGACGGGATGCTCCTCCACCGCCTTGTGGTAGAGGGATTCCACGTAAGAATAGTTCACTCTCTTTGCCTCGGTCACGGGAGCGTCAAAGGGCACGCCCTTATTGTCCAGATTGATGACCAGCGCACGGTCGTAGACCTTATCGGAAACAGCAAAGGTAGAATCGTCGTTGTTCGCCGTACCGATATACCATACGTTCTGGGGGATCTTCAGCTTTCCGTCCACCAAATGCTTGGGGTCGGTCTGCCACATTGAGGACACCAGCTCGATCTTCCATTCGTTGGGATCGGGCATTTCCAGAATTGAAAGCATTTCCGCAAAGTAATATTCCACGCGGGCGATGTTCATCTCGTCCAGAACGATGATATTGATATCGTCATTATAGGTAGATTCGTAAATTCGGCGAAGCACCTCGGTCTCGTTGAATTTCTTGGTAAATTCGTTAAAGTATCCGAACAGCTCAGAGCGGTCGCGCCAAGAGGGCTGAACCGATGCGATGGTAGCGTCATTGACAAAATATTTTCCCATGATATAAGGAAGCGAGGTCTTACCCGTTCCCGAAATACCCTGCAAAATGATCATCTTCGTGGAAGCAAGTCCCGCGATCATCAGGCGGATCGTCTTTTTCTCATAGAAAAGATGCGAACGGGAGCATGCAAAATTACGAATGTCATCGCAAAGCTGTTCCAAGGACATACCCGTATGATAGGTGGGCGGAGTATACATGGCGTACTTTTCGTCCACAGCCGCCAAACGGAAAAACCGTCGGTCGTCGGTGGCAACCGCTTCTTCCTCCTCTTGCTCGTCCTCCTCGTCAAAGATGGCGCGAAGCTCATCAAGAGACAATCCCGTATTAGCGATCTTCAGAGCCATGATCCGCTCCTTTTCCTCGGACAGCTTGATCACGTCATGATGAAGATCGGCAATTTCCTCCAGCAGGTCCTCATTTCCCACCAAGGTCTTACGGAAACGAATGTACTTTCGAATTCCCAGGATCGCCAGGAAAATGAGCCCTGCCCAGATGGCAAAGGTCAAAATAAAGGAAAAGACCGCCAGGATCCAGCCCAAGACACCGAAATCATCGCTGTATTGCGACAACTGGTCGAAATAAACGGGAAAATTAAAGATCTGTACCAATCCCAAAAAGAGATTGGAGAAGATCTGCCATACTCCCCCGAGCATTGTTGTGATAAAAGCAAAAAACCAACTTAAAAATCCATCCATAGCTTCATCCTCAGCCTTCCGATTGCATATAATAAAAACTCGCAGCGCCATGGACGCTGCGAGTATGTGTTCCCTGTATTTGCGCCCGATTATTCCTTTTCCGATTCCGCGGTGATCTCAGTCTCCGCAGCCTCTTCCATCGCATCAGGCTCTGGCGCATTCTCCTGCTGCTGTTTCAAATATTCCTCGATCGCCTTTTTCTTGATCGCTTCCTCTTCCTCGGCAGTCAGCTTCGCTGTCTCTCCGTCCTTCTTGTTTTTGAGCGTCAACAACGCCTTGATAAAGACGTAAAGCTCATACAGGAAGAAGATACCCAGAGGAAGAACGATGGTGATCAGGAATCCCTTGGGCGTCTGAAGGAAGGTCACAAAGCTGCCTACGTTGGCAATCTTGTCCCCCTCGCTCCACTTGGCAATGACGTGTCTCCAATTGACAGGTCGAACGTCAGCCATAGCGTTGGTTTCCGCGTTGTCGCCCTTGGTCACATAGCTTTCCACTGCACCCTCGGCATTGTAATTGATACCGACAATACGGTGAGAGTTCAGCTCAGTGCTTCCGTTTCCATCCAGATCGGCATGGAAGGTGATCACATCACCCTCCTTCAGGTCACGCTTCTCCTCATCGGTGAGCATGCAGCACTCGATGATGACCTTCAGGATCTT
>JAZNVA010000041.1:0-2116 GCA_045592565.1 Eubacteriales bacterium
AGCCAGAACGACTCCCTCCGTGGTGGCGTTCACCAAGACGGGTGAGAGAATGGTAGGTCAGGTGGCAAAGCGTCAGGCGATCACCAACCCCGACCGTACCGTTATCAGTATCAAGCGCGAAATGGGATCCGCGTATAAGAAGGCAATCGACGGCAAGAACTTTACTCCTCAGGAACTGTCCGCTATGGTGCTCCAGAAGCTGAAGGCAGATGCCGAGGCATATCTGGGAAGCCCCGTTTCTCAGGCGGTCATTACCGTTCCCGCATACTTTACCGACGCTCAGAGACAGGCAACCAAGGATGCGGGTAAGATCGCAGGACTTGAGGTTCTCCGTATCATCAACGAGCCTACCGCCGCAGCGCTTGCGTACGGCATGGATAAGGAAGCAGACCAGAAGATCATGGTGTTTGACCTGGGCGGAGGTACCTTCGACGTATCCATCATGGAGATCTCCGACGGCGTGTTCGAGGTTCTGGCAACCAAGGGTAACAACCGTCTGGGCGGAGACGATTTCGACCAGAGAGTCATCGACTGGATGGCGGATCGCTTTAAGGCGGAGAACGGCGTTGATCTGAGAAACGACAAGATGGTCATGCAGAGATTGAAGGAAGCGGCAGAGAAGGCAAAGATCGAGCTTTCGGGCATGGCAAGCACCAACATCAATCTGCCCTTTATCACCGCAACCGCGGCAGGTCCTCTCCACTTTGACGCAACGCTCACCAGAGCAGAGTTTGACCGCATTACCGCAGATCTGGTTGAGGCGACCATGGTTCCCACCAGAGACGCGCTGAACGACGCGGGACTTTCCGTGTCCGAGATCGATAAGGTTCTCCTCGTGGGCGGTTCTACCAGAATCCCCGCCGTTCAGGAGGCAGTCAAGAAGTTCCTTGGCAAGGAGCCCTTCAAGGGGATCAACCCCGACGAGTGTGTTGCCATTGGAGCGGCAATTCAGGGCGGTGTGCTTGGCGGCGACGTCAAGGATCTGCTCCTGCTGGACGTAACTCCCCTGTCTCTCGGTATCGAGACGCTGGGCGGCGTATTCAACAGAATCATTGACAGAAACACCACCATTCCCGTAAAGAAGAGTCAGGTTTACTCCACCGCCGCTGACGGACAGACCTCGGTTGAGATCCACGTGCTGCAGGGAGAGAGAGACATGGCTGCTCATAATACTACCCTCGGACGCTTCGTGCTGGACGGCATTCCCGCCGCTCCCCGCGGAGTACCTCAGATCGAGGTTACCTTCGACATTGACGCCAACGGCATCGTAAACGTCAGCGCGAAGGATCTTGGCACGGGCAAGGAGACCAACGTCACCATTCACTCCTCCACCAATATGTCCAAGGAGGATATTGAGAAGGCAGTGAAGGACGCGGAGATGTTCGCTGAGGAGGACAGACGTGCCAAGGAAGCGGTTGAGGTGAAGAACCGTGCTGACTCTATGGTATTCCAGGCTGAGAAGACCATGGGCGAGGTAGGCGATAAGCTGTCCGACGACGACAAGGCTCCCGTGAAGGACGCCATCGAGAAGCTCAAGACCACCATTCAGGGCGGTGATACCGAGGCGATCAAGGCAGACACCGAGGCGCTGGAGAAGGCGTTCTACGCGCTCTCCGAAAAGCTGTACGCACAGCAGAGCGGCGCGCAGGGACAGGGCTTTGATGCAGGCGCGGGCGCAGGCAACGCGGGCGGAGACGGCACCTACTACAACGCTGATTACGAGGACAAAACGGGCGAATAAGCCCGATCACACAGAGAGGGAAAGGACAGAGATGTCCTTTCCCTCAAAGGCGTATTGAGAAACGGATACGAGGTCGGGGAAGCCCGACGTTGAAGGAGCAACAATGGCAGAAAAAAGAGATTACTACGAGGTGCTGGGACTTTCCAAGGGCGCGGGAGACGCGGAGATCAAGAAGGCGTACCGTACTCTTGCCAAGAAGTACCATCCCGATATGAATCCCGACAACAAGGAAGAAGTCGGAGGCCAAGCGGTCTTAGGAAGACAAATCCTTGATGCAACTCGTTGGCTCTCAGATCGTCATGGCTACGTTCCGACTTTGGGACTTTCCAAGGGCGCGGGAGACGCGGAGATCAAGAAGGCGTACCGTACTCTTGC
>JAZNVA010000042.1:0-7647 GCA_045592565.1 Eubacteriales bacterium
TGGTCGAGGTTTATGGCGAAGGAATTTTGATTCTTGGCGATAGCGGCGTCGGAAAAAGCGAAACCGCCATTGAGCTTGTTAAGCGCGGCCACCGTCTGATCGCCGACGATGCGGTAGAGATCATGCGAGTATCCGCAAAAACTCTGGTGGGTACGGCGCCCGAGTTGATCCGTTATTATATTGAGCTTCGCGGCATCGGCATTGTGGATGTTCGACGACTGTTCGGTATGGGCTCGGTCAAGGCAACCGAGCGGATCGATCTTGTAATCAATCTGGAGCCTTGGGATTCCAATAAGATGTACGATCGGTTTGGACTGGATGAGGAGCATGTCAACATTCTCGGAATTGATATTCCCGCCATTACCATTCCCGTGCATCCCGGTCGTAACCTTGCCGTGGTTCTGGAGATCGCGGCGATGAACCACCGACAGAAAAAGATGGGATATAACACGGCGGAGGAGTTCAACAAGCGCCTGATGGAGCAGGAGCTGGAATAAGCGAGAAGAAAAAGGGGAAAACAACATGAAATTGAGTGTTTTGGCAAATCTGTACGGAACGAAATCGTTGGACGAAACCTTGAAGATCCTCACCGATCTTGGCATACATACGGTGGAGATCGGTGCCGGAGGGTATCCGGGGAAAGCGCATTGCGATCCTGAGGCGCTTCTGTCTGATGAGAAGAAATATAATGAATTTGTCGCAACCTTTGAAAAGTACGGTGTGAAGATCTGCGCCCTTGCGGCTCACGGAAACCCCCTTCACCCGAATGACGAGATTGCAAAAGCCTTTGATAAAGACTTCAGAAATGCCGTGTTGCTGGCGGAGAGACTGGGCGTGGATACCGTTATCACCTTTTCGGGATGCCCCGGCGACCACGAGGGAGCCAAGCTTCCCAACTGGGTGACTTGTGCATGGCCGGATGACTTCGCGGAGATCCTTAACTGGCAGTGGGAAGAGAAGGTGATCCCGTATTGGAAAAAGACGGGGGACTTTGCGCTGGAGCACGGCGTCAGTCATATCGCTTTCGAGATGCACCCCGGCTTTTGCGTATACAATCCGGAAACTCTCCTGAAGCTTCGTGCCGCCGTCGGCGAGGTGATCGGCGCGAATTTCGATCCGTCACACTTGATCTGGCAGGGAATTGATCCCGTGGCGGCGGTGAGAGCGCTGAAGGGTGCCATTTATCACGTTCACGCCAAGGATACGAAGATCGACAAATATAATACCGCGGTCAACGGTGTCCTGGATACCAAGCACTACGGCAGAGAGCTGGAGCGTTCATGGGTATTCCGCACCGTAGGATACGGCAACGGCGAGAGCTACTGGAGGGATCTTGTTTCCAATCTTCGCCTTTGCGGCTACGACCGCGTGCTTTCTATCGAGCATGAGGACAGCGTGATGTCCATCGACGAGGGGCTTCGCAAGGCAGTTACCTTCCTGAAGGATATCATCATTGAGGAACCCAAGCCTACCACGATGAGCTGGGCGTAAGGTGACAAAAAAGAACATGGAGTTAGAGCGGAACTCTAACTCCATGCTTTTTTATTGTTGCTTGATCCATTCCACGGAGAGCTTTGCCCAGCTTTCTATATGGGGATCGATTCCGCTGTCTCCCGTCGTTTCCGAGTTGGCAAACGCCAGCCCGTGGGATCCGTGAGGATAGATATGAGCCTCAAAGGAGACACCGTGCTCGTTCAGGGCATTCAGCAGAAGGAGGGCATTTCGTACGGGAACCACATGATCGTCGAAGGTGTGCCAAAGAAATACGGGGGGAGTGGTCTCGTCTACGTGATATTCCAGAGAGAACTGCTTTTTTTCCTCTTCCGTGGGATCCTCCTTTCCCGTCAAATAACGGAAGGATTTTGCATGAGTGGGTTCCGTGGCTGTGATCACGGGATAAGAGAGGACCAGACCGTTTGGGCGGTTGATTCCTTCGGGGCAGATTCCATCGCTGATGCCAAGAGCGTCACGAACCGCCTTGGAATTCCAAAGGATACCGCAGGAGGCGGCAAGATGTCCGCCGGCGGAGAAGCCGCAGATAAAGATCTTTTCGGGATCGATGCCGTATTCCTCGGCATGCTCTCGCACGTGCTTCACCGCGAGAGCCGCTTCGATCAGGGGGGCGTAATTTTTCGCGCCCTCGACGATCGAGTATCGAAGAATAAAGGTGTTCATACCGGCGTTCAGATAATACAGCGCGATCGGTTCTCCCTCGTGCCCCGCAAGATGGTGATATCCGCCACCGGGACAGACGATCATGGCGGGACGGTGGGAGGGCTCTTTTTTGTTATATTCGTGAATATAGGTGGTTAATGTGGCATCGGGATAACGTTCGTCCGGAACAAAGGTGTTTGTGATCATGATAAATTCCTTTCTATAGTGCTGATCGGTAATCTTTATTCATTATACCACAAAAAAAGAAAAAAGCAAGTTTGCCAAAAAAAGTTTTGGGAAAAACTTGACAGAAGAAAAAAGGGGGAGTATAATAATAGCGTAACGCAGATTTGCGTATCATTTTGTGTAGAAGAGTAAGGATTCGAGCGTGAAGTGCCCAAGGGACGGGGAGTTGCCATTGGGACGAAAAGCGTCAGCTTGCGGTTCGGATCCTGCATCCCGCTTCATACGGCAAAAGGTCATCGGGAGTTCGCCTTCTTTCCTTCGCCATATGCAGTCGAGGAGAGGAGGTATTTTTTATGGGAAAGGTCAATCAAACAAGACGAAGCGTGGCATTATTCGGAACGGTTCGTGTGATGGCAATGTCGGCGGTTCTTGCTGCGATGAGTATTGTGTGCGGTAAATATCTTGCCTTCGGAGTGGGACAGGTTCTTCGCTTCAGCTTCGAAAATCTTCCGATTCTGGTGTCGGGTATGCTGTTTGGCCCCTTGGTGGGCGCGGCGGTTGGCGTAGCGGCAGATCTGATCGGATGTGTCTTGGTGGGGTATGCCATCAATCCCATTCTCACGGTAGGAGCCGCCGTGATCGGTCTACTTGGAGGGCTGATCTACCGCCTGACAGAACGGTTGCCCGAGGCGATTCGGATCCTGCTGTCCGTCGGTGTTGCCCATTTGGTAGGATCGGTGGTGATCAAAACCATCGGCCTTGCCGCCTTTTACGATATGCCCGTGGGACTGCTGATGCTTTGGAGAGCGTTGAATTATCTGATCGTGGGCGGCGTGGAGTATCCGTTGATCTATTTTATTTTAAAAAACAAGGCGATCCGCTCCATGCGGTATCGTCGATGAAGGGAGTGGGCATATGACCTACGAGGAAGCGTTGGAGTATATTCACTCCATTAACGGGACATTCTGTAAGCCGGGATTGGATCGGATTAAGCGATTGTGTCTGCTTCTTGGAAATCCTCAGAAGGAGCTGAACTTTATTCACGTGGCGGGAACGAACGGAAAGGGATCCTTTTGCGCCATGCTGGATTCGGTTCTGCGGGAGGCAGGATTGAAGGTGGGACTATTTACCTCCCCCTATATTCGTTTTTTTAATGAGAGAATGTGTGTGGACGGTGTTCCAATCTCAAATGAGGAGCTGGCGGAGATCACCGCCTATGTTCGTCCCGTGGCGGACGGGATGCAGGACAAGCCCACCGAGTTTGAGCTGATTACCGCCATTGCCTTTGAGTATTTTTACCGCCACAAGTGCGACATCGTCATTCTGGAAGCGGGCATGGGGGGACGGCTGGATTCCACCAATATCATCCAAGACCCCATTCTTTCCGTCATTACGGGAATCGCCCTTGACCATACCGCTTTTCTCGGGGATACGGTGGAAGCGATCGCATCGGAAAAGGCGGGGATCATTAAGAGCGGTCGCCCCGTGTTGTACGGCGGAGATGACGCTCGCGCCGCAGCGGTGATTCGGGAAAAGGCGAAGGATATGGGCTCCCAGTACGAAAAAGTGGAATATCGTCTGCTCAGAAATCTTCGGGGAAGTCTGGAGGGAAGCTTTTTTGACTTTGGAGATCACCGCAACCTGCAGATCCGTCTGTTGGGGACGTACCAGCCCCGAAACGCGTCGGTGGTGATTTCTGCGGTGGAGATGCTTCGGAAAATGGGACTGACGGTCTCCGATGCGGCGTTGCGCATGGGACTGCGAAAGGCGGAGTGGCACGGACGGTTTGAGGTCATTTCCAAGGACCCCTTGATGCTCTTTGACGGTGCGCATAATCCGCAGGGGATTCGCTCAGCGGTGGAGAGTATTCGGTTTTATTTTGAAGACAAAAAAATTTATGTATTGACAGGTGTCCTTCGGGATAAGGATTATCACGCGATTGCCGAGGATCTGGCAACCGTTTCGGATCGCGCATTTGTTATCACACCCGATAATCCCCGAGCTCTGTCGGCTGAAGAGTATGCGGATGTTCTTCGGGAGAAGGGAATGGAGGCTACTCCATACCGATCCCTGTCCGAAGCGCTGGAAGAGGCAAGAGAGGCTGCAAGGAGGGACGGCGTTCCCCTGATCTGCCTTGGCTCTCTTTACGTGTATTCGGAATTGATCCGTTTGATATGAAAATAAATCCATTTAACAACAAATAAAGGAGAAAGATTATGGCACAGAATCCAAGAATCTGGGCGTATTTGATCCACCTCGGCTCCAATATGTGGACAAAAAAAGAAAAAACGCCTACGGGGATCCGCCACGAAGAGGATTTTACCTATAAGGATCGTATGTTCTGTCAGAAGGAAGTCTGGCGTGACGTGACCGAATTTTTGCCTGCCTGTGGGATCAACACGTTGGTGATCGATATCGGAGAGGGGATTCGATTGGATTCTCATCCGGAGATCGCCACCGAAGGCGCGTGGAGCAAGGAGGAGGTTCGTGCAGAGCTTGCCCGATTAAGAGGTCTTGGTTTGACGCCAATCCCCAAATTCAATTTTTCCTGCGGACACGATGCATGGATGGGCGAATATGCCTACATGGTTGGAACCAAAAAATATTATGAGTTTTGTCGCGATATCACCGAGGAGACCATCGAGCTCTTTGATACGCCGCCCTTCTTCCACCTCGGATTAGAGGAGGAGGAATATGAAGCGCAGGAGAAAAACTATATCGCAGTGGTGAGAACGCCGCCCAAAAAGACCGAGGACGCCCTGTTTTTGTTCGATATTTGTCTGTCTCGGGGCGTACGTCCCTGGATCTGGGCGGACTTCCATAGCTACGGAGGCGCGGAGGTATTTGCAGAGCGGATCCCGAAGGAGGTCATGGTTTCTCCCTGGACATACGGTATGATCCGTGACGGATATCCGCTGGAGAAGCAAAGTGAACAGATCAGAGACATGATGGTGCTGGATGAGTTGGGGTACGAGATCGTTCCCACCTGTTCTACATGGAGCTGGCACCTGAACGCCAAGGATATGATGCTATTCTGCAAAAAGAACAGCTCCGATCGCGCCCTCGCGGGCTTTATGATGGCGCCTTGGATGCTGACCATCGAGAAAAAGTACTATGCCCACCTGAACGCGGCGTATACCTTCTATCATGCCAGAAACGATATTTTCGGCGTATAAACAAAAAAGACGGAGGTCGATACCGACCTCCTTCCTTTTTTAATCTAACACACGGTAAATTGCAAGAACACCGTCAAATTCCTCAGCCAGAGCCTGAGCTACCGCCTCAGACATGGTGTTGAAGAGAACGCCGCAGGCGCCGTCAACCTCCCGTATGGTGACTTCCTCCAGAAGCGCTTCGGGAAGTACACTTGCGTCCTTCATTATAAAGAGTCTGCGGCAGGAATAATCGGCAAAATCAGCCATGTCCGCCTCGGTGGCGGCTTCCCATACAATGGGCTTTACCTCGGTGTTGCGATTGGCAATGATATCGATAATATCAGCAACCACGGCGCTTGCGGTGGGGAGCTTGCCCGCGCCGGGACCGTAGAACATGACCTCGCCTACCATGTTGGCATCCACCAGAATGCCGTTGAATACCCCGTCAATACCCGACAGGGGGTTGGCAACGGGAACCATGCGGGGAGATACGAAGGCGGTGAGCTTTCCTTCCTCGTCTACCTTGGCATGGCCGATCAGCTTTACGGTAAAGCCAAAGGCTTCCGCGATCTTGGTGTCGGTCAGGGTGATCTTGGTGATTCCCTCGGTGGGGATCGCTTTGGGATCCGCCAGCTTGCCCGATGCCAGAGCCGCGAGGATAACGATCTTTCTTGCCGCGTCGATTCCGTCTACGTCCGCGGAGGGATTTGCTTCGGCATATCCCAGCTTCTGAGCCTCGGATAGGGCATCCCCGAAGGTTGCACCCTTGTCTCTCATCGAGGTCAGAATATAGTTGGTGGTACCGTTGAGAATACCACTGATCCTGTTGATGCGATTGGAGGAGAGGTCGTTGATCATGGGACGGATCACGGGGATACCGCCGCCAACACTTGCCTCAAACAAATAACGCACGCCGTGAGCATGGGCGATGGCACAAAGCTCTACGCCGAAGGTGGAGACCACCTCTTTGTTGGAGGTGACCACGTGTTTTCCCGCTTCCAGACAAGCCTTGGTGAAGTCATACGCGGGGTGTGAGCCACCCATCATTTCGGCAACCACAGTCACCTCAGGGTCGTTGAGGATCACGTTGAAGTCGTGAACCACACGGTCACCAAAGGGACTGTCGGGGAAATCACGAAGATCGAGAATATAGCGGATCTCGTATTCACAGCCTAATCTGGATTCTATCAGGGCTTTATTTTCGGTAAGGACCTCGGCGGTGCCGCTGCCGACTACACCAAATCCCAAAATTGCAATTTTAATCATGTTGAGTTCCTCGTGTCAATTTAGAATAACCCTGTTGGAAGGGTAATATATATATCATACCATAATTTTTAAAAAAATGCAAATAAAACTTGAAAAAAAACAGAAAATATGGTAAAATATTTTCATCAATAGGGTTTTTCTGAGGAAAGGATTCAAAAAGATTCATGGGCGGCTTGATCGGAAGTGTAAGAAACGTAAAAATATTTGTGCTGTACTTGATGGAAAACATCAATTATCCGCTTGATTTTATTACGATCAACGATATTGTGATGCAGACCGATTACGTAATGTATCTGGATTTTGCGGAAGCCTTCACCGAGATGCTGGATGGCGAGCTGATCTCCAAATTCGAGAGCGAGGGCGAGGAGCTGTATGTTGTGACAGAGAAGGGAAAGATGGTAGCAAGAGAGCTGAAAAGCGATCTGCTTCCCAGCATTCTGGACCGATCTCTTTCGGCGGCTCTTCGTTACCTGAATTTCAAAAAGAGGGGAATTGTGGCGAGATGTGTCATTGAGCCTACCGAGGACGGTCGCTTTGCGGTGATCTGCCGATTTGAGGAGAATAAGATCTGTATCTTTTCTCAGACTGTGGTGGTAGACACGCAGAATAGAGCAGAGCGAATGAAGATGAATTTTTACGAGCGTCCCGAAGCCATTTACCGAGGTGCTCTTGCTCTGATGGCTGGAAATGTCAACTATTTATTCGATTGAGCCTTGGAGGATTCGACAAAAATTCACAAAACAATCTGTATTGATTTACAAGGACGTCATACCTTGTTCATCTGTATTGAACAAAATATGAACGAATTATTATAAATTATTTATTAGTGCTGATTTAATTGCTATATTGGAACATATATGGTACTATATAGTGGATATAGAATAGG
>JAZNVA010000043.1:0-2224 GCA_045592565.1 Eubacteriales bacterium
TACACAAACTGAATATTAGAATTAGTGGTATTTTTATTTCTAAGGAATAATTATACCTTTTTTCGCCATAATCATTTTTGAACTTGGTAAAAACACAAGCTCCACTAAATGGTTATGGTTAATACCCTAATTCTAATTTAGTTTGTGTAGCAACAATAGGAGTTTGCGTTTTTCGGTGCGCTGACTTCGGTTGGCGCACTTTTTGTATGCTGATAGGAGGATATATGAGCAAGCATATTCCAAAAAAGGTTATTGATATTACTGGCATAGAACTCACGCCAGGACAACCTGCCGTTTGTCTTGGCAACGGAGAACAAGGCTTTGAATGTTGTTGCGACGAGTGTGACTACTATTTGCTTTGTTTTCCTGAATTTGATCCAGAAAACAAAGAAGGAAATATTGTTGAAAATAAAGTTTATATTTGATGATCGTATAAAAAGGACGGGAAATTGTTAGAATTTTCCGTCCTTTCCTGTCGGTAGGTAACTTATTCCATTGACTTTCCAAAACTGTCCTTAAGAGTACAGCCCGTTCATCCGTCGGTTTTGTTTTTTGCTTTTTCTCTTTGAAATTGGGTTCGTGACCGACTTTTTCCTGTAATTTTGGTAATAATCAAAGAAAAACAACGAAAAACAAAAAAACAAAAGAAAAAACTATTGACAAACGGGAAGAAAAGTGGTATAGTGTATGTAGGAAACTATGCAAACAAGGTCAAGATCCCACAAATTCGGGATAAAAACCACATTTTAACATCATTTTTCCGTATCAAAACCGATGCGGGAGTGAAAAGAAAGGAAGATTTTTATGAAGTTCTATACAGAGCCCATCGAAAAATCTCCGAGAATTCCGAAGCTGGTAGAAGCGCTGTACGAGCGGATGCCCGAGATCGAGGCAGACCGCGCCGTGCTTCTTACCGAATCCTACAAGGCGACCGAGGGCGAGCCTATCATCACCCGCCGCGCCAAGGCATTCAAGCACATTCTGGAGAATCTGCCCATCACCATTCGTGAGAATGAGCTGATCGTGGGCGCGGCGACCAAAGCCCCCCGCGGCTGTCAGGTTTTCCCTGAGTACTCCTTTGAATGGCTGGAATCGGAATTCGATACGGTAGAGACGAGAACGGCGGATCCGTTCTACATATCGGAAGAAACGAAAAAGACTCTGTCGGAGGTCTATCGTTACTGGAAGGGAAAAACCACCAGCGAGCTTGCTACCTCCTATATGTCGGAGGAAGCCAAGCTTGCCATCGACCACGGGATCTTTACTCCCGGTAACTATTTCTACAATGGAATCGGACATCTGACGGTAGATTACCCCAAGGTTCTTGCCGTGGGATATCGGGGCATCATCGAGGAAGCCAAGGCGGCTCTGGAGACGCTGTCGGCGGGCGATGCCGATTATGCAAGACGCTCTCACTTCCTGCGGGCGGTGATCATGAGCTGTGAGGCGGCGATCGGATATGCCAAGCGGTATTCCGCTCTGGCGGCGCGGATGGCAAAGACCGCTCCCGACATCCGTCGGAGAGGGGAGCTTGAGGAGATCTCCCGCATTTGCGACCGAGTGCCTGAGCGGGGCGCGACAAGCTTCTATGAGGCATGTCAGTCCTTCTGGTTCGTGCAGATGCTTTTGCAGATCGAATCCAGCGGACATTCCATCTCCCCCGGACGGTTCGACCAATATATGTATCCTTATTATAAAGCCGACATGGACGCGGGCAGACTGACACGGGAAGCCGCGCAGGAGCTGATGGATTGCGTCTGGGTGAAGCTCAACGATCTGAACAAGGTCCGTGACGCGGCATCTGCCGAGGGCTTTGCGGGATACAGCCTGTTCCAGAATCTCATCGCGGGCGGTCAGGACAAAAACGGAAGGGACGCCACCAACGATCTGTCCTTTATGTCGGTCACGGCGACCGAGCACGTCTTTCTGCCTCAGCCTTCCTTCTCGGTCAGAGTATGGAACGGAACTCCCCACGAATTTCTCATTCGCGCGGCGGAGCTGACGAGAACGGGAATCGGATTTCCCGCCTACTACAACGACGAGGTGATCATTCCCGCCCTGCAGAGCAGAGGACTGACGCTGGAGGATGCGAGAGACTATAACATCATGGGCTGTGTGGAGCCCCAGAAGGCGGCAAAGACCCACGGCTGGCACGACGCAGCATTCTTCAATATGTGCCGTCCCTTGGAAATGGTATTTTCCAACGGCGTGGACAAGGGCGTAC
>JAZNVA010000044.1:0-3679 GCA_045592565.1 Eubacteriales bacterium
ATTCATTATAGCTTAACACCTGTCGGTCGTATTTCTCTACAATACAGCGCAACCCATCCTCTTGCCCTTTTGAAATCAATTTCTCATACGCATTCCCCAAGGAGATCACTGCATCCTCGGGAAATTGAAGCTCCGTCAAAAGCTTTACGAGATATTGTCGGTTCATTGATCATTCCTCCTCCGTTTCGTTCGCGTTTTCAATTGGCCTCTTGTAAAACGGTAATGGTTCTGACCACCACAGCGCGGCAGGGACCGCTTCCGTCAGGCTTTGGATACTGGAAATCCGAATAGACCATCAAGGCGGTGTAATCGTCCAGTGGCACAAGACCGCTGTAATAGCAGGAGTTCCACTTTTCGTCTTCCGTTGGATTCGGGTCGGGGATCACCATGGGATGATCCGACCAACGGTCCTCGATGGCGTGATCGGTCAATTGAATTCGTACGGGCGCTTCCCACGTCTTACCCGAAGGATCGGCCGTAGCGCGAAGATGATATTTGGGACGACCGTAGGTGGAAAGCGTCACGCCGCAGCCAAGTGTCAGTAGCTGGGGATACACACCCATTTGGTCGAACACCTTGGGATAACTCCACGTCCGTCCGTTGTCGGTGGAACGGGTGAAATAGCAGGGCGTGGGCGGAATCCAAGGCTCAGCCGAGGTACCCATACGCATCACCATGAGAAAGGAGCCGTCGGGCATGACGGTCATGGTGGGCTCGCAAAAGCCCTCACACCCCTTTTTGCGCAGGATATGATCGTCGGCGGCAAGATTGGACACGTAATCCCACGTACGCCCCGAGTCCTCGGATTTCAAGATATAGATCCGATCCTCTCCTTCCCGATAATCGGCGGCGGCTTCCTCCAAGGTGGGCGCATCCGAGTTCAGACCTCTGGCATATATCGCGTAATACAGAACGCCGTCCTTGGACACCATGCCCATGGGATAATCCAATGCTATCATATATTCGATGGGAAGCAGGGCGTTGTGCTGAAGCTCGCCAAAGCGAAATTTGAGAGGAACGTAGCGCCAATTCAGCGTTACGTCAAAGCGGCGAAGCTTCCCCGTTTTGGGATCGTATTCGGTGGCGGTGCAGTGAGGGTGGTACCGTTCGGGAAGCTGCTCGGCGGCGAATACGCCCGAGGACGCACCCTTTGCCGCCATGGGATAGTTCTCCAGCTCATCGGCGGTGTAGGCGGGCTTGATATCAAAGCCGCAAAAATAACAGCCATTGGGCATGAGAAAATCGGCGGGATATTCCCCTTCCTTGCGGCGGCGCCACGTTTTGCCGCCGTCATCGGAGACGGCATCCTCCACCGCCCCCTCCAAACGATCGCTGATATAGGTGGTGTCCGCCGTCAACGACCAATTCACGTAAAGCTTGTCGCCGCCCGCGACACGGCGGATCTTGGGAAAGTTATAGTAGTCCCATCCTGTGATCTGCCTTGGTACTTGATAAACGACGGTGGGCTTGCCGATTTCTATGGAAAAATCCGAAAAGTGATGCAGCGCCACATCTGTACCTCCTGTTTGATGTTCAGGTTCATGGAAGCGAATCATAAAAAAGCATCCTTTCTAAAGCAAACTATTTGAAGTTGAATGAATCACGTCTATATGAGACGCATTATTTTACAATTGAATCAAATGCGATGCGATCCGATCCTTATACAACACGCTGCTCTACCGCCTTCTTTTGCTCCGCGCAAAGTCTGCGAACCGAGAAGAATTGACCGATGATGCAAATCATGGAGTTGACCGCATAGATCAGATACGTGATCTGGGCGGGATCATCCAATGTCATAACCAGGAACAAGCTCAAATTAAGCAGACAGGTTATCAGCACTAACCAGGAATATTCCCGATAGGAAAACATACTCAGCAGGGATACAGCCAAGCCGACCAACGTAAGCAGATTATCCAGCGTAGGATACTGAGAATTTGCCGTTTTCAACACGAATTGAACCAAAATGAAGCAAGCCACAAACACCGTGCCGCCGAGAATCCATTGGATCGGACGAAGCTTTTTGAACACCGTGGAATGCTTATAGGATCGACGGCTCCAGCGCCAAAAGGTCACAAGCTGAATCGGGCAGGACCAAAGCAGGGCACTTACCGCTTGGGCATAAAGCCCCATGATGAAATATGCTATGGTATAAATAATACAGTTCAGACCACCCAGCAAAAAGGCAAAACGACTGGCTCTCGATTGTAAAAGTCCCACCACCAGAGAAACGTAAAGAGGAATCATCAGTAAAACGTCCTGTTTAAAGAAAATCCCCGTGACGGTGATCAATATCGCGCTGACACCCAAAAGAAGATAGGAAAAGAAATTTTTCCCTTTCTTTATTTCTTCATTACTCATATTCAAAAGGCCCCCTGCTCTTTTACTGTTTGTATTATACATGTTTTTTTACAAAAAATCAATAACACGGTGCGACAATTTTTTGCCGCACCGTGTCCCATTTTCGGAATTTTAATAAATTTTCAAAATGTCCCGCCGATACCTTCCCGCCGATACACCGAATCTTTGGCGGAAGGCGGAATAGAAGCCAGACACAGAGGTATATCCCACCGAGGCAGCGATCTCATCCACTGTTTGCTCACTGCTCATCAAAAGCTGAACCGCTCGGTTCAGACGCTCGTCGATCAAAAGCTGACGGAAGCTTTTGCCGTAAATCTCTCTCAGCACACGGCTGACCTGACGCTTGGAAAGATTCATCCGCTCCGCCAGATGCTCCTCTGTGATGGGATGCGCGTAGAACTCCTGAAAATATTCTTCAACCAAGAGCCGTCTCTGCTCCCGTTCCCTCCATGCGTCGGGCTTCTCATCCTCTACGCAAGACTCACAGAACTTCTGCCATCGACGCAAAAGAAGGATATAAAACTGGCTCAACAGTGCTTGGATATATTCTCTTGCCACAGGTCCATGGGAAAGGATCTCCCGTTGCAGCAAAGCCAATAGATCCCTCATGTCCCCGCTTTGCGTGATCAATATTGCACGGTCGCAGGCGGACATAGCACGGTGAAACAGCTCCCAAACCGATTCCTTTCCTCTGGAGTCTGTCCCTTTGACATAGTGAAAGCGCAATGCGAGCTTTTTGGTATCCTCACTTACCGCCCGTGTTCCGTGATACTGTCCTGGGGGAATCAGGCACAGATCTCCCATGCTCACGTCGATCACGGTTCCGTCGGACAGATCCACAAAAAATCCTCCTTGGGTGGAAAACAGAATTTCATAATAGCTGTGGGCGTGTAGCTCGGGAGACATACCAAAGCTTTGATAAAACCCTCGATCGGGAACCGAACACAGATGCAGGTCTCCAATGGAATTTTCGAACATCACATATTCGTTATCAAAAAAAATGCTCAATTGGTCCCCTCTCTTTCTTCCAGATAATACGTCGCTTTTATTATACTGCTTTTCTGGGCAGATGTCAATACAAGAAACGGAAAGCAATATTGCTCCCCTTCCTTTATCAGAATGGATCCGTCCGCAACAAAGAAAGCAAAAAGAAAGAGTGGTCCGGAGACCACTCTTTGGTTTTGTCTTGCAACTGATATTAAATTTTATTTAGTTTTATTAAATTTTAAGTATAGCAGATCTTACTTGAAGTATCTGTTGAGCAGTCCCTCGAATGCTTTGCCATGACGGGCTTCGTCGCGTGCCATCTCGTGAACCGTGT
>JAZNVA010000045.1:0-12302 GCA_045592565.1 Eubacteriales bacterium
GCTTGGCCTCCGACTTGACATCGGCGAGGTGATCATCAACAAGCCTTGTGTTCTGGGAACAGGAAAGGCAGAATACGTGCAAAAGGAACTGATCGATCTGGACGGAAACGCCTCGGTCGGTGAGTTGCCTGAAGCGAAATAAAAAAAGTAGCCGTACGGCTACTTTTTTTATTTTAAGATCGCATCGAGCAATCCATAACAACCATCCTCAATATCATGATACGCGATATCAAAGCGGTCGCTGTACCAAGGATCAGCGACCTCGCCTCCGCAATCGGTATAATCCATCAACATACGGATCTTCCCCTCGGGATCCCCGCCGAGGATCCGATGCATATTTCGAAAATTGGCGCGATCCATACCGATAAACAAATCGTATTTTTTATAATCCTCACGCGTCAGTTGAACGGCTCGCTTTCCCTCGCAGCCAATCCCGTGCTTGGCAAGCTCCGCTCTTGCGGGAGGATAGACGGGATTTCCCACGCCATTCCAGATTTCCTCGGTGCTGGTAGCAGAGGATGCCACAAAAATCTCTTTTTCCTTCCCTTTCTTTTGAAGCATATCCTTCAGGATAAACTCTGCCATAGGACTTCTGCAGATATTGCCGTGACACACAAACATGATCTTCATTATTATCATTCCTCTCTTATAGAAATTCCTTTTTTCTCTTGATTTTTTTACAAAAAAAGATTATAATATTTCTGTATTATATTGTTTGTTACGGAGAATTTTACCATGCGTGAGGTAGACGCCAATTATATCAAAATGACCGAGACACCGATCCCGAAGCTGATCGTTCGTCTGGGCATTCCAACCACCATTTCCATGCTGATCACCAGCATCTATAACCTTGCGGACACTTATTTTGTTGGCAATCTGGGAGAAAGCCAACAAGCCGCAACGGGAATCCTGTTTACTCTTCAGGCGATCATCCAAGCGATTTCCTTTATGCTGGGACACGGATCGGGAACCTTCGTTTCCAAGGCACTTGCCGATAAAAACACCAAGGAAGCCACCGAATACGTATCCTCCGCCTTTTTTGTAGGCGCTTTTGCAGGTACCCTTCTGTCAATTTTCGGTCTAATCTTCCTGACGCCGATGATGCGCCTGTTGGGAAGTACAGAAACCATTCTCCCCTATGCCAAGGACTATGGCATGTGGGTGCTTCTCTCTTGCCCCTTTATGGTCTGCTCTTTGGTTCTGAACAACAACCTTCGGTACGAGGGCAAGGCATTTTACGCCATGATCGGACTGACTACGGGCGGTATTCTCAATATTTTCGGAGACTTTTTATTGATTCGCGTTTTGGGAATGGGCGTATTCGGCGCAGGACTTGCTACTGCCGTATCGCAGGTCGTGAGCTTTACCATTCTTCTTGTTCTCTACGGTAAAATGGCACAAAGCAAGATATCCATTCGAGCCATGAGCCGCAAATTCTCGGTTTATTTCGGCATCATGAAGGTGGGCTTTCCCTCCTTGATCCGTCAGGGACTCAGCTCCATCTCCAGCGGTCTGCTGAATAATCTGACCAAACCATACGGCGACGGCGCCATTGCCGCCATGAGCGTAGTCAACCGCTTCTACGGTCTTGTCATGTGTGTCGGTCTTGGTATTGGACAAGGCTTCCAACCCGTGGCTTCCTTTAACTACCAAGCTAAGAAATACCGCCGAGTCAAGCAAGGACTCATCTTTACCACCGCATTCGGATTTGCCTTTATCGGAATCCTCTCGTTGATCTCTTTTGCTTTTGCGGAAAATATCGTTTATCTGTTCCAAAAGAGTCCCGATGCGGTTCGGATCGGAACGCCTGCACTCCGTTACGCCACGATTGGACTGATGTTTATGCCGCTTTCGGTTCCCGTCAATATGCTCTATCAAAGTATTCGGAGGGCGGGAGTGGCTTCCTTCCTTTCCATTCTTCGATCGGGACTTGCGCTGATCCCCGTTCTTTTGCTGGGTGTTTATTTCTGGGGACTTTTGGGAATTCAGATCGCACAGCCCGTTGCGGATTGTCTTACGGGATTGATCTCGATTCCTTTTATTCTGTATTTTCTGAAGAAAACGCCAAACGACATCGAATAGTTATCAAAAAGCGACGCAGCCAAAGGCAAGGCGTCGCTTCTTTTTTATACAAAGAAAATCAATATCGACAGCACCGAGGCGACTACCACAACGCCCGATGGCATTTTGGGGATCAGAGAAAGCAGGATCGCCACTGCGGCGCCGACAACGCCCACATACCACCGCAAGGGGTCCACGGAAAGCACACCCGGAAAGATCAGAGCGGTCATTGCTGTATACGGGATCAATCGCAAATACCGCTCCAGATAGCGATTGAGGTGGATCTTGTCCACCACAAAGGCAGGGATCACGCGAGGCAAGAAGGTAACCAACGCCATACCGAGAATTAAAAGAGGGATACTCATATGTCTTCCTCCTCTCTCCGTTCATCGGCATTAGGTCTGCCAAAGGTCTTGCCTTCCATGAGCCATACGCCCACGGCGGCTCCGAGCAAGGTGGACACGATAATAGACCAGCTACTGTCAAGAAAAAGACCGAACACACAGTTGATAACAGCGGTCATTATCACGGTAACAAAGAGGCGAAGATCTCCCTTTACCCCCGGCACGATCAACGCCAGAAACAGTGCGTACAATGCAATTCCAAAGCTTTGTGACAGCGCGGCGGGCAACAGATTACTTGCTACGATTCCCACAACCGCTCCCAGAACCCAAGAGGAATAGGAAACGGTAATAAGTCCCAGCATGAAATAAGGATCTGCCTCCTCGCCCTCCTCCGTAGTATAGAGAGCAAAGGTCTCATCCGTAACGCCGAATCCGCAAAGGATGCGAAGCAGAGCGTTTTTACATTTCATTTTTTGAAATACACAGGTACTCATAATGATGTGCCGAAGATTAAGCACGAAGGTGGAAAGGATCACGGAAAAATATCCCGCACCGCCCGCAAGCATTCCCGTTGCCATGATCTGGCTGGCGCCTGCAAAAACGGCAAGAGACATTCCTACCGTTTCTCCTGCGCGAAGTCCCGCGCTCGTTGCCATAATGGCATAGGTAATTGCCACGGGCAAAAAACCGATGAGAACAGGGATCGCCCGCCTCATCCCCAATAAATAGTGTCGGAGTTTCTGATTTTTCATAGATTCCTCGTCAATCATTCTTTTTTGTCCGCTTTTCCTCAAAAAAGCGTCTCAACAGAGCAAGACACTCGGTCTCACATACGCCGCCCGTAAGAGAAAATGCGTGATTGAAGGGATAGGAGTTGAAATTCAGTATGCTTCCGCAACAGCCCGCCGCGGGATCCTTACCACCAAACACCACCCGATCGATTCGGGAATTGACGATGGCTCCCGCGCACATGGGACAGGGCTCCAGTGTAACGTACAGCGTACAGCCCGAAAGTCGCCAGCCTCCCAACAAACGGCAGGCATCCTGAATAGCGAGAAGCTCAGCATGCGCCGTGGCATTGCGGTCATGCTCCCGAAGATTATGCGCGCCGCACAAAAGAGCCCCGTCCTTGACGATCAAAGCCCCCACGGGCACCTCGCCCATCTCCTTTGCTTTTTCCGCATATTTCAGCGCTTCATGCATCCAATGTTCATCTGTCATTTACACTTGCCCCTCTCTTTTCCCATACTCCTATTTATTTTACCACATCCTCCGTACCTTGTCAACAAAAAAGGATCCAAATGCCGATTTCCGACACTTGGATCCCATTTTTATTTTCTGTAATACACATAGTAAGCGATCACGGTTCGCTCCACACCGCCATGCTCCAGATCAGCACCCGTCAGAACTACGCCGTCCTTGGACAAAAGCTCCCAGATCTGCAGGTCATCTACCTTGGCGCGAAAGATCACGTCGGAGGATGCAAAGAGCAAAAGCTCGTCATTACGGATGTTGATGTTTCCATTTCGTCCGATGACCTCATCCACGTCATTTTTCTTTTCGGTCACGTACCGAATGTGTCTGCCGTGAATAGCCGCCGCCATTTCACGGCGAAACTCCTTACTATTCGGATTTTTCTTCTTTCTGAATCGATCCAACAGTCCCATTTTTTCATCCTTTCATTTCTCAAACTGTAAAATCATTGCACTACAGGGCGGTATCGTACCGCGATACCGATCCCCCGTCAACAAATCGGTGCATCTGTCCTTGACAGAATAAGTTGCATCCTGAACGGCGGCATTGGCAAGGATCAGTAGTTTTTCTCCCCTGCCCTCGCGGAGATATGCGATCAGACCGCCCTTTGCCCACAACACCCGAAATTCACCATCCTCAAACACAGGATGAGATCGACGGATCTTCCCAAGGATTCGATAAAATTCAACCACGGAGTCCTCCTCCCGTCCCCAAGGAAACGGACGTCGGCAAAAGGGATCATGGTATCCCTCCATTCCCGCCTCGTCCCCGTAAAAGATCGACGGAATTCCATACACCGTATATTGGATCGTTGCCGCCACCTTCAGCCTCTGGATCCCGATCCTTCTCTGTTCTGCGGACAGCCGCTTTGTGGCAAGCTGTTTCCCTTCCAGATCCCATTCTCGCTCTGTCCCCTCTCCAAGGGCTGTGAGAATCCGCTCGGTATCGTGTGTGCCAAGCAGATTCATCAGGCTATCACACACGCATTTGGGATAGGTCGCGTAAATCTCCTTGAGAACATCACCGAGAAATTCTCCGTCTTCCTCCAAAAGAAATTGCAAGATACCGTTTCGCAAGGGATAATTCATCACGCTATCCAGCTGCTCTCCTTGAAAATAACGGCGACGCTTTCCGTATGCCTCCTTCAGTGCAGCATTCTCCCAGACCTCGCCGAGAATAAAGCCTTCTCCGTCTGAGCTGTCCTTCACAGCTTGTCGAAGCAGATCCAGAAAATCATCGGTCAACTCGTCTGCCACATCCAATCGCCATCCGTCAATCCCCATCTTCATATAATGGGAGCAAACGCCGTCCTTGCCCACAAAAAAATCTCGGCAGGCGTTATTTCTCAAATTCAGCTTGGGAAGAATATCGATCCCCCACCATGATTCATAGTCTTTGGGATAAGAACGGAAGCAGAACCAATCCCGATAAATGGAATCGGGATCGGTATAGGCACCGCGTCCGCCATATTCTCCGTATCGGTCAAAGTAACGACTGTTGTCTCCTGTGTGGTTAAACACGCCGTCCAGTATCACTCGAATCCCCTTCTCATGAGCTCTTTGAAGCAAAAGGCGAAATGCCTTCTCTCCTCCAAACATACCATCGATCTCCAGATAATCTCCAGTATCATATTTGTGATTGGAATAAGCGCGAAAGATGGGATTGAGGTAGATCACACCTACGCCAAAGGATTTCAGATAATCCAGCTTTTCAATGACACCCCAAAGATTGCCGCCAAAGAATTCGTTATTTTTCAGTGGGTCTCCCCTTTTTTGGGCATACTGGGGAATGCCCTCTGTCCAGTTTTCATTTATCACAGCATCCTCTCGAAGAGACACGTCACCGTCCCCTCGACAGAAGCGATCAACAAAGATCTGATATAAGATCTGTCCACGCGTCCACGCGGGAGGCGCAAAGTCCTTCTTATAAATCAATAGAACAAAACGATGAGCGGAAGCAGTCTCCAGATGAAAATCCACCTGATTGCGCGTAGAGGTAAAAAGCGTATCCGATCCGCGGAGAAAGAGGATTTCATAGAAGAAAATTCCCGTTCCCCTATCCCCACACAGCGCCGCCGTATCTAAGGAAAGGATGTATTGATCAATACCTCGCTCTGATTTTGCAAAGGAAAAAGGCATATCCTGATCATGCTCTCCGTCCCCACACATTCGCAAGACCACGGCAGACGCACCCAGCCTTCTCGGTGTCTCTACCGAGAAGGTAAGCACCGTTCCCCTCGGGAACGCCCCTCTTGTCGATACGTCAACCCCATTGATTTGCTTTCGAATGATCGGCAAGACCGATTCCTCTATTTTTTTCAGCATCTTTGTTCCCCTTTTGATTTTATCAATCGGTCACGCGCTCCAAGCCCCAGATCTTCTGTGCATATTCCTCAATGGATCGATCGGCGGCAAAGAAGCCTGCCGACGCGATATTCCGCAGAGACATCTGATTCCATTTTGCCTTATCCTGATAATCCTCAACTGCTCTCGCGTGGATCTGCCGATAGGATTCAAAGTCCGCAAGGCACATATAAGGATCGGCAACCCCGGGTGCCGATAGCAGATAATCGGCAATCTCCGCAAAGGACTCCCCAGAAAAGCCGATACGAAGGGCTTCCATGATACGGCGGAGTCGCTCGTTTCCCGCGTAATAGTCCATGCTGTTGTATCCCCTCAGCCAGATCTCATCCACATCACGACTGGTAAGTCCGAAAATATACATATTTTCCTTCCCCGCCTCCGCCAACATCTCCACGTTGGCGCCGTCCAGCGTACCGATGGTAAGGGCGCCGTTGATCATCAGTTTCATGCAGCCCGTTCCGCTTGCTTCCTTCCCCGCAAGGGAGATCTGCTCACTGATCTCCGCTGCGGGAATCAACGCTTCGGCAAGACTGACATTATAATCCTCTAAAAATATCACCGCAAGCTTCTCGCGGATCTGTGGATCCAGATCGATCTCTCTGCCGAGACAAAAGATCAGCTTGATGATGGTCTTTGCCATATGATACCCCGGTGCCGCCTTCGCGCCAAATAGGAAGGTTTGAGGCTGGACATCCTTTTGCGGGTTTTCCTTCAGCTCCAAATAAAGCCCGATGATATTGAGCACGTTCAGCAGTTGCCGCTTATACTCATGCAGCCGCTTGATATGCACGTCAAACAAGGAATGTGTGTCGATGGATCGTCCGCTTTTCTGATAGAGAAAGTTGGAAAAAGCAACTTTATTTTCATGCTTGATCCGCCGCAGCTCCTCCAGCACCCGCATGTCATCGGCATATGCGCTGAGCTTTGCAAGCTCCTCAGGATGATGACGGTATCCATCTCCAATGATATCGTCCAGAAGCCCCGCAAGACGTGGATTGGAATAGCAAAGCCACCGTCTATGAGCAATCCCGTTGGTCACGTTGCAGAACCGTTCGGGATACATGGCATAAAAATCCTTAAACAGGGATTTGACCAAAATATCCGAGTGAAGCTTGGATACTCCATTGATGGAATGAGACCCGATAACACACAGATTCGCCATACGGATCTGTCCATAGCCGATGATGCTCAGCTTGGAGATGCGATTCCAGTTTCCCGGGAACG
Source organism: Eubacteriales bacterium (assembly GCA_045592565.1). Lineage (GTDB taxonomy): Bacteria > Bacillota > Clostridia > Oscillospirales > CAG-272 > HGM12713. Next base: position 7,247 of record JAZNVA010000045.1, read on the forward strand.
CCAGCCATGCCTCCTGACAAAAGCGCTCGTTGATCTCCTTGATGATCTGATAAATTCTTGGAAGCTTAAGACGGAACAGATCCTCATTCCACGTTTCCAACGCCTCAGGCATGACCGTATGATTGGTATAAGCGCAGAGCTTTACCACCGTATCCCATGCCCGATCCCACGGAAAGAAATAGTCATCAATAAGAATTCGCATCAGCTCGGGAATACAGAGCGCGGGATGGGTATCGTTGATGTGGATGGCAACCTTTTCCGTCAGATTGTCCAGCGTTCCGTACACTGCCATATGATCCCGTATAATACTTTGGCAGGACGCAGATACCAGAAAATACTGCTGTGAAAGGCGAAGAAGCTTTCCCTCCATGTGATGATCCGAGGGATAGAGCACCTTGGATATGATCTCTGCATTGGTGCTTTCTTCCACCGCTTTGGTATACTGCCCTTGAGTAAAGAGCCCCATATTGAAATGATGGATATCCCGCGCCTTCCACAGGCGAAGCTGACTCACCCCCCGACTGTCTGCTCCCGAGATCATCATATCGTAAGGAACCGCCTCGATCACGTCGCAATCCTCGTATAGGATCCGACAATGCCCATCTTTCCACTCTTCACGAACACGTCCTCCCATCCGAACAGGATAGATACGGTCGGTTCTGGGAGTAAGCCAGACCTCTCCACCGGGAAGCCAGATATCGGGAAGCTCTACCTGCATTCCGTCTACGATCATCTGCTTGAAAAAGCCGTATTCATAGCAGAGGGAAAAGCCCGTAGCGGGGTAATCCTGCGAAGCGAGAGAATCCATAAAGCAAGCCGCAAGTCTACCAAGTCCTCCGTTTCCCAGCCCTGCGTCAGATTCGCATTCCAGGATCGCCTCCATCTCATAGCCCAATGCCTTCAGGGCATCCGAATAAAGCTCCAACAAACCCAGATTGCACAAATTGGTTTTAAGAGCTCGTCCCAGCAGGAATTCCATACACAAATAGTAGACACGCTTGGCGCCCTTCTCATTTACCGTCTGCTTCAGTTCGCCTCTCTTACGGCTCAGGATATCCTTGACCGTCATGGCTACCGCCTTGTACACCTGATCCACTGACGCTTCCTGTGGAGTACAGCCAAAGTATCGAGACAGCTTTGCCTCGATCTCCTCTTGAATCTCGATCCGCTTCGATCGATTGGGGGTATTATTCATATTTCTTGTTTCCTTTCCAACGTTCTCCGTACGCGCAAAGACGCGCAAAAAGGGAGTTATTCGTTTTGCAGAGATTGGTACAGCGCAAGATACTGCTCAGCCGACGATCCCCACGAAAAATCCGTACGCATGATCTTACCGATCAGCCGTTTCCGTTTTTCGGGATCTCGCCAAAGCGTGATCGCTTTCTTGGTCTGTTCAAGGAGCGCCTCTGCGGTATAATCCGCAAAGGTAAATCCGTTTCCGAATATCTTTCCGTTTCTCTCTCCGTAATTTTTAATGGAGTCGTAAAGTCCACCCGTTTCTCTCGTCACGGGAATAGCGCCGAAACGAGACGCGATCATTTGTGAAAGACCGCAGGGCTCGCTTTGAGACGGCATCAGAAAGATATCGGTCGCAGCATAGATCCTGTTTGCCAAAGCTCTGTCATAGGTGATAAGGGCGCGAACTCGATGGGGATACGCCTTCTCTACCGATGAAAAAAAGGATTCAAGCCGTTCTTCTCCCCGTCCCAGAACAACCAGCTGACACGGGGTTTCTTCCAATAAATTATACACCATTTCCGAGATCAAGTCAAGTCCCTTGTGGGATACGAGACGGGAGATAACTGAAAGCAGGGGGATTTCCTGTCTTCGGGGTAGCTTCAATTCTTTCTGCAGAGCTGCCTTGTTTTTATACTTTCGGTCCTGTGACCGCCAAGTAAAAGGGATCGTTTCCGCGCTCTTTTGGGCAGGATTATAGACCTTGTAATCGATCCCGTTCAAAATTCCGCTCAGCTTTTCCCGTCTGGCGGACAGCAATCGATCCAAGCCATGCCCATATACGGGCTGACAGATCTCCTCCGCATAGCGAGGACTGACGGTAGTGACACGGTCAGCGCATTCGATCGCACCCTTCATCAAATTGATCTGACCGTCATATTCCACCAACGGACGGTCCTGATCGGTCAGCTCAAACATGTCCCACAGCAAGGAGAGCAAAAATCTTCCCTGATACTCAATATTATGAATGGTAAATACCGTCCGTATTCCCGCATATCCCGAAAGCACATGATATTTTTGATTCAAATAAATGATCGAAAGTGCCCCTTGCCAATCGTGCGCATGAAGGATATCGGGGTAAAATCCGATATATGGAAGCATTTCCAATGCCGCCTTGCCAAAGAAGGCAAATCGCTCTCCATCGTCCTGGTTTCCGTAAAGGCTATCTCGGTTGAAATAATATTCATTGTCGATAAAGTAATACGTCACTCCATCTTTTTTCAGCATCCTGACGCCACAATACTGTCGCCGCCATGCAAGTGACACCTCAAATTCTGCCACAACGGTCATTTTAGCTCTCCACTCGTCGCCAATCGCTCCATGCAACGGGAGCACGACTCTCACATCGATCTCCCCTTCAGACACACTTCGGATCGCCTCGGGCAAAGAACCCAGCACGTCTCCCAAGCCGCCGGTTGCCGCAAAGGGCATCACCTCCGAGCCGACCAATAAAACCTTCATATTCTTTCCTTCCTTTCTCTTTTCTACAGGTTGTAAATCAAACCACGCGCCCCTTTGCAATATAGAGCGGCATAGACTCATGCCCCGAAAGCACTCTTCCATCCCGAAGTGTCACGTTTTTATCGCTGATGACACACCGAAGGAATGTATCTGTTCCTACCGTCGTGTCCTGAAGCAAGATCGAATTTTTGATAACCGTTCCCTTTCCGATCTTCACACCCCGAAAGAGAATGGAATTTTCCACTTGTCCTTCAATCATACACCCGTCCGCCACATAGCTTCCCGTGACATACGCCCCCTTAAGATAACGTGTGGGAGCGGAATTTCTCAGTTTTGTCAGCACGGGACGATCCTCACGGAACAGATCTGCCCGCACCTGTGGCTCTAAAAGTCGCATGGAAGCCGAAAAATAGCTTTCCAACGAGGAGATCCGCAGATAGGTTCCCTCATAAAGATATCGGTAAAAGTGTCCGTTTGAAGCGTGTCTTGCCACAATATCCCGATAGAAATCGTTATATCCATGGAGTTCCGCTTCCCTGAGTAGTTTCAAAAGGTAGCCCCGATCCACCACGGCAATATGTGTACTGATCTCCTCCGCCGATCGTTCGGACAAACAGGATACCGCACCAAAAATCCTTCCGTCTCCATCCGCTCGTATCCGCACGTCCTCATCCGTCAGCCGTTCCTCTGCGAATGATCTACGTGTAACCAGAGTCAGCTTGGCACCTCTTTGCTCATGATAACGCAGCACCTCCCTCAGGTCAAGAGAGCAGATCCCATCGCAATCCGACATGACGACAGCCTCCTCAGAGCTATGCTCCAAAAATCCCATCGAGCCCATTAAGGCCTCCAGCCTGGTTCGATAAAGCTGATCCGGTGTTCCTCCGTTACGGGAACCAACAAAGGGGGGAAGGAGCTGAATCCCTCCCGACCGCCTTGCCAGATCCCAATCCTTTCCCGTTCCGATATGGTCCATCAAGGACTGATAGCTGTTATGGGTAATAATTCCGATCCGCTCTATGCCCGAATGAACCATTCCCGATAAGGGAAAGTCCACCAGACGATACCGACAGCCAAACGGAACCGATGCCATGGTCCGTGTATGCGTCAGCTCCGGTATTGAGGAATTATGTATATTGGAAAAAATCAATCCTACCGCTCTCATATTACGTATTCTCCTCCCCTTGAATGTCTTCTGCACAACCAATCATTCGGCTCGCTCCGATCTGTGTTCCCGCGGGGATCCGTAGCCCCGCACCGATCACGGTGATCCCCTTTGCCCTTTTCGTTCCGTTTCCGATCCGACAATCCGACTCAACACAGACGTGATCATCGAGGATCGCATGGGAGATCGTGGAGCCTCTGCCCACAACAACGCCCTCCATCAACACCGAATCGGACACAACGGCACCCTCCCTGATACAAACACCCGCGCCAAGAACCGAATTTCGTACTGTTCCCTCGATCTCACATCCCTCGGTAATGGAGCTATTTTCGATCAATGCATTGCTTCCCACGTATTGCGGGGAATGCGCCTCGTGTCTGGAATAGATCCTCCAATGCTCATCGTCCAATCGAAGAAGCGGCGCTTCCCCAAGAAGGTCCATATTTGCCTCCCATAGAGAAGCGATCGTGCCAACGTCCCGCCAATATCCGTCAAACCGATATGCATATAGCTTTTCTCCGCCATAAAGCATCGCCGGAATCACGTTTTTCCCAAAATCATTCGCGCTACTCGGATCACAGGCATCACTTTTCAAATATCGGTAAAGCAGCTGTTTATTGAATACGTAGATCCCCATGGAAGCCAAGGTACTGTGGGGCTGCTTGGGCTTTTCCTCAAACTCCGTGATTTTTCCCTCATCATCCGTACTCATAATTCCAAATCGCGATGCCTCCCGCAGAGGAACGTCAATAACAGCAATGGTACACCCCGCCCCGCTCCGCTTGTGCTGTTCCAGCATTTTGGAATAATCCATTTTATAGATATGATCCCCCGAAAGTATCAGTACGTACTCGGGATCATATCGATCAAGAAACGCCATATTCTGATAAATGGCATTTGCCGTTCCACGATACCAATCCGACCGTCCCTTTCCCTGATACGGAGGCAAGATCTTCACTCCCCCAAAGGAACGATCCAGATCCCATGGAAGTCCATTCCCGATATAGTCATTCAATGTCAGAGGTTGATACTGCGTCAGCACTCCCACTGTATCGATTCCGGAATTGACGCAATTGGACAGCACCAGATCGATCATCCGATACTTTCCTCCAAAGGAGACCGCAGGCTTGGCAGTTCGATCCGTCAGAGCATAAAGACGACTTCCCTGTCCTCCTGCCAAAAGCATGGCAATCA
>JAZNVA010000046.1:0-17799 GCA_045592565.1 Eubacteriales bacterium
TAGCCCGCCGATAGCTCAACCAGCTCTCCCGGTACCAGTGCCACCACGACCTGAACAGCACACAGGAAGGTCATCACGATACTGCCGAGGATCGGATGCTCCATTGCCCAATCCCGCAGTACGTTGGTCTCCTGAAATTCCCGTTTCAAAAAGAGAAAGATCGCAACAGTGAGGATTCCCGTGATCACGGAGATCACCGAGATCACCACCGCAGCGCGTCCTTTGGAATAGTGACCGCGGTCTTCTATTTCCGTATCCTGAAGAAGCTCTCGGATCCGTTCTTTTTTCTTCCCCACAGGCAATCACCTCTCTTTTTACGTCTTTTATTTATTTTATTATACCACATTTTTTTGGAATTGCAAGATTTTTGTAGAAAAAACGGAGAGCTTCCGCTCTCCGTTTTTTCACAGAACCATATCGTTCAGGCGTCGATCTTCATGTCTCCCGTTTGGATCCAGCCAAGCTTGCGGAAGATCTCGTTGAATACAAAGGACAAAATTGCGGGAAGCACCACACAGACCAGTACAAGTCCGATCCAGAACATGGCGTTCAGCTCCTCGGTAGCATCGATCACGCCGATCGGTCCGACCAGACCGCAGGTTCCCATACCTGCCGCTACGCCCTGACATTTCAGCTTGAAGATCATGGTGGAGATGGGACCCGTTACGGCAGACGCCAGCGTAGGCGCCAACCAGATCACGGGCTTTCGGACGATATTACCCATCTGGAGCATGGACGTACCGAGTCCCTGAGACACGACACCGCCCCAGCGGTTCTCACGGAAGCTGACCACAGCAAAGCCAACCATCTGAGCACAGCAACCCGCCACGCAAGCGCCACCAGCCAGCAAAAAGCCCTCGGACGTGCCATTCAGCAGAGACACCTCAAAGGCAGAGGCGGAGAAGATCATGGCGCAGATCGCCGCGGAAGAAATGGGAAGCGTCAGGACAACGCCCATGATCACGGACAAAACGATCCCCATCAGCAGGGGCTGGAAGGTCGTAGCGTAGGACACGAACGCGCCAAGATAATACATAGCATAAGAAACGAGGGGACAGAGCGCCCAGCTTGCGGCAAAGCCCACAACAAGAGTCACCACAGGGGTAACCAGAATATCCACCTTGGTCTTTTTGGAAACCAACTGTCCGATCTCGCAGGCAAGGATCACCGCAAAGAAGGCTCCCGCGGGACCTGCGGCGTAGAACACGCCCGTCTCCCCTGCGGCGGTTGCCGCCCACTTGAGAATGGCGCCGCCCTCATTTGCGACGATAGCGCCCATGGCATTGGACATCGCTCCCACCGCCGCGCAGGAAAACATCACAAGAGGATGCGCGCCCAATCGGTGAGCGATCGCCACGCCAATTGCCATGCCCGTTGCCGCCTTAGCGTAGGTCGCGATGGTGTTCAGCATTTCAAGCCCCGTATATTTGTAGATCGTTCCAAAGATCGTTCCGATCAAAAGCGAGGCAAACAGACCGAGCGCCATTGCACCCATAGCGTCGATAAAATACCGTTTCAAATACTTTTTTACAGTCTCCATTTTTATGTACTCCTTTTATTTTATTTTTTATCCTCTCGGTCTTCTCAGAACCAAGGAAGATATAAAATTCCTTCATAAGCCACGGGAATCAGCAGCGCGGGAAGAAGATTCCCCACGCGGATCTTTTTGGGAAAGAGCAGATTGATTCCCACTGCAAAGATCAGCACCGAACCCACGCCTGACAGATTGGTGATCAATCGGTCGGACATAAAGGGTGCGATCCAAACGGCAAACACCGTAATGAGTCCCTGAAATACGCCTACCGACAAAGCGGAAAAGCCCGCCCCCACGCCATAGACCGAGGCGAATACCGCCACGATCACAAGGTCAAGGATCGCCTTGATAAACAGTGTCCGAGATGAACCCGTCAAACCCTCCTCCAAGGGTCCGCAGATCGCCATCGCGCCCACACAGACCACCAAGGAAGCGGTAACGAAGCCTTCTACAAAACGGTTATCGCCCTTGGCACGCACCGCACTCTTGAGTCGCTCGCCCACTGATTCCAGCCGATGCTCGATGTTGACCAGCTCGCCAAGCAATCCTCCGATCACCAAGGACAGCACCACCAGCATGGTAGAGCCTGCCTTCACGCCATCTCCCTGCACGGTCAGGATCATCTCCAACGCTCCCGCAAGCCCGATGAACATGGTGGCAAGACCGCACGCCTGCATCATATTATCACGAAAACGCTCCTTCAGTCCGCCCTTAAACAGAACGCCAAAGCCACAACCGATAATAATTGCCAAAACATTGGCGATGGTTCCAAGTCCTCTCATCCTTCCTTTGATTGTCCTTTCCGATAGTTACCCGACCCCGTAAAGATCTCACACGGTCTCCCGTCCTCCTCTTTCATCGGAGTCCGATTTCCCGATCACGTGCTTTCTCCTTTTGTCGGGAAATATTGGTATCATTATAGCACAGTCCCTCCCGATTTTCAAGAGTTTATCGTTATATATTTTGTTCACGTCAAAAATTTTCCCGCAAAAGTGACAAGGAGACAGAGGATCGCCCCCAAAAGCGTGGGAAGAAGCGCCGCCAAAAGCATCCATCTCCATCGTCCCGATTCCCGTTTGATGGTCCATAGCGTGGTAGAACACGGAAAGTGAAAAAGCAGAAACAGGATCACACAGATCGCCGTACAAACGGTCCAACCATGGCATACCAAAATTTCCCTCAGCTCTCCAAGTCCCTCGTATTCCGCAAGATTTCCTCCTCCCGTATAGATCATAAGAATAACAGGCAGAAGGATCTCGGCGGCGGGCAACGCCAACAGAAATCCCAGAAGGATCACTCCGTCCATGCCCAGAAACCGTCCCACGGGGTCCAGTACGGCGGCGATTACCGAAAGCAGATTTCCATCTCCCATCGATACGTTAGCAAGGATCCAGAGAAGAAGTCCTGCGGGTGCCGCCACCGCCACCGCCCGCCCCAGCACGAACAGCGTACGATCCAGAACCGAGCGCAGGATCACCTTACCGATCTGCGGACGACGGTAGGGAGGGAGCTCCAACGTAAAGGATGACGGTGTTCCCTTCAACACCGTTCGTGAGAGGAGTCCGGAGCAAAGAAAAGTAAAAAGGATCGAAAGAAGGATCAGCCCTGCCATGATCAGCGCCGAAAGCAAAGAACCAAGCGCCCCTTTGGCAACCACCAAGAACAGGGTGATCAGAGCGATCAGGGTGGGAAACCGCCCATTGCAAGGGATCAGGCTGTTGGTAAGCATGGCGATCAGACGCTCCCGCTTGGAGTCAATGATCCGACACCCCACAACTCCCGCCGCGTTACAGCCGAACCCCATACACAAGAAAAGGGAAAATCAGCTACCTCGACGTTGGGCGGCGTCAAAGATCTCCTTGGTCACAAGTGCCTCGTGGGTATGCTCCACTACAACCCAATCCTCCCGCCGCCGCCCCATGGATTTTCTTGATTTGAGGCTGATCTTGGCGCTTCTTCCCTGCGCCATATGTCCAAGATAGACGGGATTCCGCAGAATTTTACATACCCCCGACGGACTCCATTTTCGTCCTTCCGACAGCTTTCCCTCGCGGATCCTTCGATAGTCCAAGGGAACGGGACGCCCCTCTCGGTTCATCTGCTCGGCAATGGATGAGGCAGCCTTCCCTCCCGCCGCCATTTGAAAGATCCTCCGCACCACCTCCGATGCATCGCCGTCGGGGATCAGCCGATGTCTGTCCTCCTCACTTTTTCGGTAGCCATAGGGGGCAAAGCTCCCGATATACTGTCCCTGCGCCATCTTGGCGCGAAGGGCGGTCTTGATCTTTTTGGAAATATCCCTGGCGTACATTTCATTCATCACGTGACGAAAGGGCGCCAGATCGTCCTCCTCCCCAGCCGAATCGTACCCATCGTTGACGGCGATCAACCGAACTCTCCTTTCAGGAAAATAAACCTCGGTCAGCTCACCCGACACGATATAATTTCGCCCCAGTCGGGAAAGATCCTTCACCAGCACCAGATTGATCCGTCCCGCCTCGATATCAGACAGAAGCTTCTGAAATTTCGGTCGATCGTATCGTACCCCACTATAGCCGTCGTCCACGTATTCTCCCACTATAGAAAATCCCCGCTCCAGCGCATAAGCGCGGAGCAAAAGACGCTGGCTCTCAATCCCCGCGCTCTCCCCTCTTCTCTCCCGTTCCCCGTCCTCTCGGGACAGCCGCATATAAAGTCCTGCCCGCCACTCCGCGCCCATTTTCCGACCTCCTTAAAAAAAGCCCTCAAATATTAGGAATTACCTTGACTTTTTTTCGTTTTTCTTGTATAATAATATGTGATTCATTTTTTTGTATATTCCAAGGAGCAGAGTTATGATCAAATTAACCGAAAACGGCGTTTATCTGGTAGACGGCAAGGTGTGCGACACCGCCCCCCTCTCCCCCGCCGAAGCAAGAAAAAATACCATCGCCTATTCGATCCTCAACGCCCACAATCAGGGCAAACGAGAGGACGTGCTGAATATTCGCTTTGACGCGTTGGTCTCCCACGACATTACCTACGTGGGCATCATCCAGACCGCACGCGCCAGCGGACTGAGGGAATTTCCCATTCCCTACGCCATGACCAACTGCCACAACTCTCTGTGTGCGGTGGGCGGCACCATCAACGAGGATGACCACGTGTTCGGTCTGTCCGCGGCAAAGAAATACGGCGGCATCTACGTGCCCGCCAACCAGAGTGTCATTCACTCCTATGCCCGTGAGGAGCTTGCGGGTTGCGGAAAAATGATCCTCGGCTCTGACTCTCATACCCGTTACGGCGCGCTCGGCACCATGGGCGTGGGTGAGGGTGGCCCCGAGCTGGTCAAGCAGCTGCTGAAGAATACCTACGACGTGAAGGCGCCCGAGGTGGTTCTGGTTTATCTGACAGGTACGCCTCACAAGGGTATCGGTCCCCACGACGTTGCCATCGCTCTGGTCGGCGCGACCTTTGGCAACGGCTTTGTCAAGAATAAGGTGCTGGAGTTTGTGGGCCCCGGCGTGAAAAATCTGCCCATTGACTTCCGTAACGGCATTGACGTTATGACCACCGAGACCACCTGTCTGTCCTCGATCTGGGAGACCGACGAGGTAGTCAGGAAGCACTACGAGGCGCACGGCAGACCGGAGGAATACAAGGAGCTGCGCCCGGGTAAGGTGGCGTACTACGATGCCATGGTCGAGATCGATCTTTCCAAGATGGAATCCATGATCGCTCTTCCCTTCCACCCCTCCAACGCCTACACCATTCATGAATTTGTTGCAAATGCCGACGAGATCTTAGCGAAGGTAGAGGACGAGGCAAAGAAGAAGTTTGGCAAGTGCAATCTGGATCTTTGCTCCAAGGCAAGAAACGGACAGGTCCTCGCGGATCAGGGCATCATCGCCGGCTGCGCGGGCGGTATGTTCGACAGCATTGACGAGGCATCCTCCATTCTCAAGGATCAAAGCACGGGCAACGGCTACTTCTCTCTGTCAGTCTACCCCACCAGCGTTCCCGTTTCTCTGGAGCTGACCAGGATCGGTGTCACCGCCGAGCTTTTACAGGCGGGAGCTGTGATCAAGCCCTCCTTCTGCGGTCCCTGCTTCGGTGCGGGCGTCGTTCCCGCCAACAACGGTCTGTCTCTCCGTCACACCACCCGTAACTTCCCCAACCGAGAGGGCTCGAAGCCCGGTGAGGGACAGCTGGCGGGCGTGGCTCTGATGGATGCCCGCAGTATCGCGGCTACCGCTCGCAACGGCGGTGTTATTACGGCGGCAACCGACGTGGACTACGACTACACGCCCCATGAATATCACTTTGATTCCTCCGTGTACAAAAAGAGAGTGTACTACGGCTTTGGCAAGGCAGATCCCTCTGCCGAGTTGATCCTCGGTCCCAATATCACCGATTGGCCTACTCAGTACGAGCTGTCCGACAATCTGCTTGTCAAGCTGGCGGCGGTCATTCGGGATCCCGTTACCACCACCGACGAGCTGGTCCCCTCCGGTGAGACCTCCTCCTATCGTTCCAATCCCCTGCGCCTTTCCGAATTTGCCCTTTCCCGCCGCGTACCCGAATACGTGGGACGCTCCAAGGCGATCTCGGTGACCGAGGCGGCAAGACGGAACGGCGAAAATCCCGAGGAGCTTCTCTCTGTCCTCTCCAAGGTAGGTAACGCGGACGAGCTGATGAACACCACTCAGTTCGGCTCCTGCGTCTTTGCCAATAAGCCCGGTGACGGCTCTGCACGTGAGCAGGCGGCATCCTGCCAGAAGGTACTGGGCGGCTTTGCCAACATCTGCTATGAGTTTGCCACCAAGCGCTACCGCTCCAACTGCATCAACTGGGGCATTCTGCCCTTCACGCTGGCGGAGGGCACTGAGTTCCCCTACGCTGAGGGCGACTACGTCTTTGTAGAGGGCATTCGTCAGGCGATCATGGACGGAAAGGAAGAATTTTCCGCCAAGGTAATCCGCGCAGACGGTAGCGTTGAGGATATCACCCTTTACGTCAAGGGACTGACCGATGACGAGAAGGAGATCATCCTCTGCGGCTGTCTGATGAACTACTACAAGAGCCATAACGAGGACTGATTGAACGCCGAAAGGCATCAAAATAAACCAATTACACTTTTTTCAACCATTCGGAGGTATTGAACAATGAAAAAAATTCAAATGAAAACCCCTTTAGTCGAGATGGACGGGGACGAAATGACCAGAATTCTCTGGCAGATGATCAAGGACGAGCTTCTGCTCCCCTTTGTAGACCTGAAAACCGAATACTACGATCTCGGACTTCCCGAAAGAGAAAAAACGAAGGATCAGGTAACGGTAGACAGCGCCAACGCTACACTGAAATACGGCGTCGCAGTCAAGTGCGCCACCATCACCCCCAATAAGCAAAGAGTAGAGGAATACAACCTGAGCGAAATGTGGAAGAGCCCCAACGGCACCATTCGCGCCATTCTGGACGGAACCGTGTTCCGCGCTCCCATTCTCATCGACTCCATCAAGCCCGCCGTTCGCAACTGGAAAAAGCCCATCACCATCGCCCGTCACGCCTACGGCGACGTATATAAGGCGACCGAGCACCGCGTCCCTTGCGCGGGTAAGGCAGAGCTTCTCTTCACGGGCGTGGACGGAAGTGAGTTCCGTGAGACCATTTACGATTTTGAGTGCGGCGGCGTCCTTCAAGGACAGTATAACAAGGATTCCTCCATCGAATCCTTTGCTCGCTCCTGCTTCCAGTACGCCATCGACACCAAGCAGGATCTTTGGTTTGCTACCAAGGACACCATTTCCAAGAAGTACGATCAGACCTTCAAGCTCACCTTTCAGGAGATCTTTGACAAGGAATACAAGGCAAAGTTTGACGAGTTGGGGATTGAGTATTTCTACACCCTCATCGATGACGCGGTTGCCCGCGTGATCCGCAGTGAGGGCGGCTACATCTGGGCTTGTAAGAACTATGACGGCGACGTGATGTCCGACATGGTCTCCACCGCCTTCGGTTCTCTTGCCATGATGACGTCTGTCTTGGTTTCCCCCGACGGAAAGTATGAGTACGAGGCGGCGCACGGTACCGTGACCCGTCACTACTACCGCTATCTGAAGGGCGAGGACACCTCCACCAACCCCATGGCGACGATCTATGCATGGTCGGGTGCTCTGCGTAAGAGAGGCGAGCTGGACGGACTTTCCGAGCTTTGCGACTTTGCCGACAAGCTGGAGCAGGCTTGTATTGACACACTCAACGACGGAATCATGACCAAAGATCTTGTGGGTCTTGTCAGCGAGGGCTATACCGCTACCGCCGTCAATTCCATCGGATTTATCAAGGCGATCCGTCAGCGTCTGGAAGCAAAGCTGGCGTAATCCAATATCATAAGAAAAAACGGTATGCATAGGCATACCGTTTTTCTTTATGTCCGGATAAACACGATCTCAGGCTCGTTGAAGATCCTCGGGATCGTTCCCGATTTCTTCAGTCCCCTGCTGATAACCAAACGACCGTCATGCACGCCCGCCGTGTATTTAGGAAAGAGTCCTTGCCCAGGGGCAAATACGCCCCGTCCGAAAAACCGCCACTGTCCCCCGTGAGCGTGTCCGCTGACGATCAGATCAATGGGCAGATCCTTGAGATATCTTTCGTAATATTCGGGGTGATGGCACAGTAAAACCTTTGGCGCCTCCGCCGCGCAAAAATCCTTTAGCCACGCCGTATTGGGACGTCCTCCCTCCAGAATCAAGCCGGAGGAAAGCCCACCAAAGGCGATCCCGTTTTTCAGCACGAAGCTATCGTCCAGGAGAGTCGCTCCGCTCTCAGCGATCGCCTCCAGATCCCTTTCGTGATAGCCTCTCTCCCGTGTGCGATTTTTCCATCGAGGATCCCACGATCTGGTTCCGCCGTCCTCGTGATTTCCCGTGGAATACAGTACGGGCGCCAGCGCAGAAGCCTCACGCAAAAGAGTCAAGGCACGGCGACGGGCAGGAGTATCCTCTCCGTCCAATCGCTCGAAAATATCCCCCGCCATTAAAATATAATCGGGGCGTCTCTCTCTCAGCGCCGCAAGAACGGGCGCGGGATCCGCGCCGTGGAGATCGGAAACAAGGGCAAACCGCAAGGACTTTCCAAAGCGCTCCGACGGGATCGTATATTCGGTTTGTTTCACGGTTTTATCACCTCACAGCTTTTATTTTCCCTTTTCACATGGTAAGGGCTTGCTTTCCGCAGGCATCGCATCGGGCAAAGCATCGATCCAGATTGAACGCCACCCGCGGCAAATATCCCAGATCCTCCAGAATGGTAAACAGAGGAAAGAAGATCGCCATGGGGGGAAGCATGACCGCAACCACCCACGCCACGGTACGGTACACGCCGAGGATCAGCGCTCCCGTCAGCCAATGGGGCGCCCCCACGGCGGCCATCCAATCCAGAAGCCGTGCTTCCAGCCAAAAAAGTCCGTTCGACAGAAGCTTTGAGGGCAGGTTGGCTCCAACCATAGTCAGCCAAAGTACTGCCGCCAGAAGCAACAGCATCAAGGGGAATCCCCACCGCTTGCTTGTGATCACACGGTCGATGACGCGGTCACGGCAAGCAGGATCCTTCTCCTTATTCATTTGATTTGTGATCGCGTCCTTTGCGATCCGCTCCGCCAGCTCGGCAAGAGCGGCGGCATCTCCCTCAGGGCGCAGGGCGCGTGGATTGTCCACGGGAGTTTCCAACAGCGTCACCACCTCGTCGATCCCTCGATTTCGCGCGGCGGAAAGCCCCACCACGGGGACACCCAAGGCTCGCTCCAGAACGGAAAGATCCACACAGATCCCCTTTTTCTCGGCTTCGTCCATCAAATTAACGCAGAGAGCGACCTTAGAGGTCACCGAGAGGATCTGCAATACCAGAATCAAATTACGGGGCAGACAAGTAGCGTCGCATACAACCGCGATCAGATCGGGCGTATCGGAGCAAATAAAATCCCTTGCGGCGCGTTCCTCCTCGGATCGCGCTTCCAGAGAATAAGTCCCCGGCAGATCCACCACCCGAAAGGAGTTCTTTCCTCTTCGGCATTCACCCATGGCGCACCCCACGGTCTTTCCGCTCCAATTTCCCGTGTGCTGACGCATCCCCGTCAGCGCGTTAAACAGCGTACTTTTTCCCACATTGGGATTTCCCGCCAGCGCGATCAAACGGGAGACGGTGTGTTCATCGCTCCGCTTCATCGCGATCCTCCCCTCGGCTTTGCCGCATTCCCACGACACCTGCCGCATCCCGTTGACGCAGGGCAATGATCGCGCCACGGATCTCATAGGCGCGGGGATCCCCCAGAGGACTTGTCATCAGGCAGGTCACCTCCGTGCCAACCGTCAAGCCCAGATCCTCCAAACGTCGGCACATCTCCGACTCTCCGCCAATATGTTCCACGATCAGACTCTCTCCAACCGAGATCCGATCCAATTCGGATTTTTCGTTCATCATACCTCTTCCTTTCCGTTCATAGAAGTCTATATTTCCAATATATGAACGCTGTCGAAAGAGGGTGAAAAACGACTCTGCTCCTATTGTATCACAAATTTCCTTCTCTGTCAACCAAAAAGAGGGCTGTGGCAATGCCACAGCCCTCGAGGAGAGTCAAATCACTTCGTGAAGGAGTAGTATACGACCTTTTGAGTCAGAGGATCAGCAGGCATGCCGACCAATACCAGCGTATGGACGCTTTCCGACGCGCAGTCCGTAGGAACGAGATAACGGGTAGTAGTAAGCAGAGCCGTTCCCTTCTCGTTATAATAGGTGTAATCCCCTGCCTCGTTCTTTACGTAATAGTAGCCGTAATCTTCAATCGAACCGGTGAGAGCGGATTTTTTCACACCGAATCCGAAGGTGGTCTTGGAATCCTTATCTTGGCTATAAACGGTTGTAGTCTCGCCGTTCAGCAGAAGCTCCACGGTAAAGGTCTTGGAATCGGTCTTCTTGGTTACAAAGATGCTCTCGCCAAAAACCTTGTAGGATACATCGGGATCCTTCAGATCCTGAACCTTCTCCAGAGACAGATTGTAGATAGCATCCTCACCGATGAAGTACTTGCCAACCTGATCCAGATAGTTATTCAGTCTGTTGAGAACGTCACCCTTGGCATTGATCAGAGCAATACCGCCGTCCAGCATATAAACGGCATACAGATCGTCACTCACCTTGAAGGGAATAGCTGCCGCCTGACCGTCAACCATCTTCAGAGACTTTCCGGCTTTTGCCTTGTTGTTCATCAGAACGATGTCAATATCCGCCTCGGAAGCATGAACCTTACCGTCCTCAATGGGCGCGATATAGGCAATGTTCTCAAATTCCTGATTGTAGATATTTTCGTTTGCTTCCAGCTCGTCAGAATATACCATATTGTTGGCCATGGAATAGAAAACAATGTAATCCAGATCCAGCTCCTTTGCCTCGCCCTTCTTGGCGGAGATCAGCAGAGATACCAGATTTGCCTTCGTGGTCACGCCGTCCACTACGTAGGACAGATCGTATTTCTTTTCGTCCTCGTCCTGAATGACAGCGTACTGATACAGAATATCACCGTTGTTCAGAACCTTAAAGGGAGCTCCACCGTAATACTCGCCTACCAGCTCCGCAGCATCCTTGATGCTCTCGTCACCATATGCGGGAGCTACGTAGGTAGAAACGACCTTGAAATCATGATCGTAAACGGTAAGAATACCGTCATCATCGGTGTAATAATACTCGTCGTTGTAGGTCAGATAGTCATCCAGCGCCACATACTCGGGAATGTCCTTTTCCTTGGTCCATGCACCGGTATCCTCGTCTATGGTGTAAGCTACGTCGTCGTAAACCACATAGTCAGCGAAGGTGATAGGCCATTCGGGCTGATACTTGGTGGTGGTCACCGCCGTTCCGGCAGGATCATACAGCTCATATGTAGTGGTGATATAGTCGTCCAGAACCGTCAGATGCTCGGGCGTCAGTGCCGTATTGCTGCGGAACGCCATTGCTGCCTCTGCAAGAGCCACCAGCGCAAAATCGGTTGCGGGAGGAGTCAGATTGATGGACGTGGAATCAAGATAGGTTCTCTTGACAATAATGTAGGGCGTAACCATGTTGTCAGACTGTAAAAATTCATAGTGATCGTCCGCACCGGCAACAAAGGTTGCGACCACCTTACCGGTATGCATACTCAACAGCTTGTAAGTGATCTTTGCCGCAGCGGGATCGGGATCGATCAGAGAGAACACAACGAAGTCGTCGTTGAGGATCGACTCGTTAATGGAATATCCCTCCAATTCAGCAAGATCATTTGCCTGTGCATACACGTCCACGGAAGGATCATATGCCTCGTTGAGGTATTTTCCTACGCCGGATACTGCGTTTCCGCAAGAAGACAGCATCATGGCAAGAACCAACAATGCGGAAACAAGCAACAAAATTCTTGATTTTTTCATAAATTTTCCTCCTTTAGAATTTCAGGAAATATTTTGAAGCCATCGCTTCGGTTACAGTATAGCATAATTCCGAAAAAATGTCAATATATTTATTAATAAAATATGAATAAAAAAGGAAGGATGATCTCATCCTTCCCTTTTTCTTACGATTCCAGCTGTCTGCCTAAGAATCCCGCGGCGGTCATGATCAGCTTTGTCTCGATCTCGCCGCCTGACGATTCCTTCTTTGCCGTAGCACCGCGCTCACACAAGGACGCCACACAGCCCACCACGTCCCCCTCGCTGAGAATGGGCATGGCACAGCTGACGTAATGCGACGCGCCGTCGAGAATGGGGGCATACTGCTCCGCTCCCTCCCGCCACACGTACATGGAACGGTTCTCCATCACAGTCTCCAGTTCTCCCGATAGCTTTCTCTCTCCATATTCCTTCTTGGAAACTCCCGCCGAGGCAATCACCGCGTCACGGTCGCTGATGATCACCGCCAGCCCGCAGGTCTTATACAGCGTCTCCGCATACTGCGCCGCGAACGCGGACAGCTCTCCGATGGGCGAATACTTTTTGAAAATAACCTCTCCCTCTCTGTCGGTATAGATCTCCAAGGGGTCGCCCTCACGAATCCTCATGGTTCTACGAATCTCCTTTGGAATGACGACTCTCCCAAGGTCGTCGATCCTTCTCACGATTCCTGTTGCTTTCATCTATATAAAATTCTCCTTGCTTTACAGATTTGTACTGTTAGTATCTGCAAAGTAAGGGGATTTATACTGCAAGTTTGAAATTCTGACAAGACGTATTTTTTCTTGGATCCTCCCTATGTTTTCCCGCTTTTCTATCCTATTATATTGACACCACTTGTTTTTTGTGATACAATTTATAATGGAATGTTGTGTCTGACAATCAAAAACAAGAAAGGAGGACTCTATATGAAATCAAAAAAAATCACGCGGCTTGGTATCATTTCCAGCGGTTTTTCGTTGCTTCTCGTTCTGGTCTTCCTTTGTGTCAGTCTGGTAGCATTTTCGGGCATGAACAACAGTTCGGCGTGGTTTGTCCGCAACGAGGAGGTCTCCGCAGAGGATCTGTCCGTCATTCTGTTGGACGATCAGGTTCACGCCACCCTGTCATCCTACGCGGTATCCGATATTTCGGAAAATCTCTATTCTCTTGCCGAGGCAACAAGCTATCGGCTTCCCACCCATGACGAGGAGGGGATCTCTTACAGTGAATACAAAAAAGCCTTGGCGGTGGTCATTGAGATATACGCCCACAAGGATATGACGGTTACCATATCGTTGGACACCCTCAACGAGGAGATCATCTGTGAGGAAGACAATTTCATCAGCAACGCCGTTCGTGTCACAAAAACGACCTACGATCCTTCGGCTCGTACCGCTACCCTTCTGGCAGGTGCGGAAAACGAAAAGTCCTTTATCACCATGGACGGCAACACCGCCACAAAAGACACATCTCTTGATCTGGATTCCATTGATCTGGTAAGGGACGAGGTCGTCGCGGTCTGTTACATTTTGGAATATAACGAAGCCTTCTTCGATTATGCCCGTACGCAAAATCCTCTCATTGACGAAATGACACTCAAGACGGATATCGACTTTATCGTACACTCCCCCAACTAATCACCTCTTTATCATGAAACGGAGAGCTTGAAGAATGACGGTACATCAATCCCCCCTTTTGAAAAAAAGATTAGCAGTCCTGCTTTTCTCATTCTTTCTCCTTGCGTTTTCGCTCCTGCCCGTTACCCTCGCTTGGTTTACCGCCTCGGAGGAGGGGCATAACTTTGAGGGAGACGCCCTGCTGGGATATTTTGAATCGGGAGACGGCAGTCAGGAAAAGCCTTATATCATTGCCACCCCCAAGCATTTTTACAACCTCGCATGGCTTCAGAACATCGGCGCGTTCGAGGGGAGAACGCCTTACCTGAAGATCGTTCCCAAGGATGGCAACGTGCTGAACATGGCGGATGCGCTCATGGGAACCAAGGAACGGACGGGCGCCATCCCCCCCATCGGAACCAAGGACAATCCCTTCATCGGTATTCTGGACGGGAACGGGGCGGTGATTCAAAACCTCTGGGTCTCCACCGACGAGAGAGACTGGTATGAGCGCCCCCAAAGCTATACGGAGTTCCCCGCGGACAGCGGTGTCGGCTTGTTCGGAAACGTGGGCTTCGGCGCGAATATTTCCAACTTTTTCTTGGAAAACGTAGAGGTAACCACCACCGTAGACGGCGATATCGGTATTCTGGCGGGATACGTGGACGGAGATATCAACACGGTTGGTATCAAGAATGCCAAGCTTTCCTTTAAGGATGACCAGTCCTGTCAGGTTTCCAGCGACTTTTCCCTCATCGGCGCCATTTCCGAAAACGTGGTTTGGCAGGATTTCCCCTTGGGAGATGGTGGTAGTGGAGACGGAGAGGGCGGCTCGGGAGACGGAGACGAAGGCGGTAATGAGCTGATCATCGTTCCCTACGTAGATCAAGACAAGGTCAACCACGAGGGATACACCATGGAAGACGTTGTCATGGTCACGGGCTCCAAGGAAGGACACGCCTATTACGTAAAATCCGTATCCTCTACCCTACCCAACCCCCAGCCTGACGAGGATAAGGTGTATAAGTATACCGGATCTGTTTCCTTCAGCAGCACGTCAACGCCCCGATACTACATGGAAAAAGGATCTATATCCGGTCCGTACGATATCGGAGACGAGCATGAGGATAACCCCCCCGGAGATCTGGATCCTGACTTTATAAAAATCTTTCAGGATGAAAATGGAACTGACCGATCGACCATGGGATTTTCCATCTCCTCTGTCCCCGACTTTAGTAACGATGCCATCGATGCGTACGGATACCCCGCAAACGGAATATGGTTCGACCCCATTGCGGCAGGTCAGGGTGTTATCGCCTTTGCGCGAACAAATAATAGCGCTAACTACGAAAATATGTCACTTTATCGCTATAAGCGCAACAACGGATACATTGATACGGTGGAAGAGATCATCTTCTCATATCCGAAAAAAAATGGTCCTGCAAACAAGGGAACCGCATATTTTGAGTTTACCTTAACGACTGAGGATCTTGATTACGAGTACGTTATCGGACGAAGCTCCGTGGATGCCGGCGGAAATGCGTCCTCCGCATCCTTCATCTTCTTAAAGCTCCCGGGAGCCGATATCACAGGCGGCGAGGGAGATGGCGGCGGAAGCGGAGACGGCGGTACGATTCAGCTCCGCTATCTGAACGATATCGACTTTGTGGCAAATACCGCCGTAAGCCTTGCGGAGCTGGAAATGCATAAATCCGTCCTTGAACTGGAAGGAACACAGGCAGGCTCGGGCGCTCTTTACTACAACGTACAGACCTATGGCACCGTCCTTTACGCGGACGAGTCAAGCACGCTGACGCTAACACAAAAGGTACCGCAAAGCGAGGCACAAGCCTCCCAGATCACCTTCTCCGAGGGATCCTTCCCATCCTTCCCCGTCCGACTGACGGACACCGCGCAAGCAGCTCTATGGAATATGAATGAAATCATAAAACGCTCCCTGTCGCCACCGCGGCAGAGAGCGTTTTCTCTTGCGTAATTTTTATTTTTCCCGATGCTCCTCAATAAAGGACAGATAGTCCACCAGCATCAGGGGCTTGGAATAGTAGTATCCCTGCACCACGTCACAGCCAAGCTGCTTGAGCATTTCCACCTCTCCGATGGTCTCCACTCCCTCTTGGACGATGCTCATGCCCAGTGATTTCGCGATCTGAATGACCTGTCCCAGGATCAGGCGGTCACGGTCATCCTCGACTCCCTTCTTGATAAAGAGACGGTCCAGCTTGATCTCGTCCATTCTTACCTGCTTCAAAATGTTGTAGGAAGAATATCCCGATCCGAAATCGTCGATGGAACACAAGAATCCGTTTCGGTGCATATGGGTAATGGTGGAATTCAGACGCTCATAGTTCTCATCCGCGAAGCTCTCGGTAAATTCCAGTGTGATCATACCGTCGGGAATGTGATAGCGATCTTTCAGTTCGGTATAATACTCCTTAAAATCGGACTGAATGGCGGTTACACGGGATATATTGACCGACACGGGACATACCAGCTGATTGCGTTCGATGGAATCGGAAATATAGCGGCATACCCGCTCATAAACGTAATGGTCGATCTTGACGATGAATCCGTTCGACTCAAAGATCGGCAGGAAAGACGCGGGAGCACGGTAGAGCTGTTGGACGGGATCGTACCAACGGACCAACGCTTCACAGCTATCCACACAATTCTTGACGATATTGTATTTCGGCTGATAGAAGACAACAAATTCCTCGTTGGCAAGAGCCCCCTCTGCCTTAGTCTCTATGTCCGCCTTTTGCAGGTATTCCTGACGCATGGACTCATTATAGAATTTCAGAGGCTGATCGGTTCCGTGCTCCGCGCTTCGATCCTTGGCAACGATCGCCTGATCCATCAATACGTCAACGGACACCGTACAGGGCTGCGCAATCTCGTTGATTCCGAAATTCAGCTTCACGGAGAAATTATCCTTTTTCAGATTGGGATACCGACGGGCGGTATTATGTATCTGCTCCAAGCGGTCGATCAACGTCCTTTGATCCTTGTAGTGCAACAGGAGGAACAACTGACCGTCGGTATAGTAACCGTAGGTCTCATCGATCCCCATCGCCCGAGAGCAGACCACGTTGAGGTATTTCATCAGGTTGTCCGCTTCCTGCACTCCGTAGTTCTCTGTGATGAAGTTAAAGTAACGAACCTCCGCCGCCACCACAGCAAAATTGGTAGCTTTATTTCGTTTGAGGATCTCCCCCGCCTCGCTCTGGAAGCCCGAGACCGAAAGACAGCCCAAAAGCGGATGACGATTGCTCAGCTCCTTCACACGTTTTTTTGTGCGATGGTGGCTTCCCATGGTATATATGATCAAAAAGATCAAAATAACAAAGATGATCAGCATCGCGCCGAGAATGGTATTGATGATCTGATATCCTACCGTATACGCGTTTTCCGCGCGGTAAAGTCCTAAAACAAACAATCCGCTCGTATCCTGAGAGGTACCGATGGAAATAACGTAGGTCTCCTCACCCAGCTTCATGGAGTGGATCACAGACTCCCCTTCCTCGACGTGAGTGATCAGCTCATCCACCAGCTCCTTGCTGTTTACGGTTGTCCGTACATAATCAAAAATATTGTCGTGTTGGCTCAGATCTCCCGTATCACTGCGCAATGCGCGAAGCACCTCGCCATCCTGAGAGCAGAGCGCCACAAAATCCGCTCGCTCCAGCTTATCCCGATCCGCTGAATCAAGGGAGGCTGACAGCGTACTGACAGGGTAGAAAAATATCACGGTATCGACCAAGGGATGATCCTCAAAGGTCGCCCAAAAGGCGATCGCCTGTACGTTATCCTCAAAATCGTACACCTTGCCCAGCAACCCGTGTCCTTCCTTGCCAACCACATCATAAACAACCTCGGATTCTCTGAAATCATAGGCATACATCCGTTGGTTGTATATCATATCCGCTTTATAGAAGCGGACATCCATGACATCCTTATAGTCCGAGATCAGCAGGATCTCCTCTGTGGTTGCGGCAAGAGCGGCGAAATCCTTGCATGCCGCCAAACGCTCGGCGGCGTGATGCACCTTTTGATTCATGGTATCAACCGTCTGAGTCAGAAGCGTCGTCGTTTCCGCGGAATAATTTTCCACACGGGATACGGCTTGCTCCTCCAGACCGCCCGAATAACGAACCAGCAGGACCACCGTCGCACCAATCAGAAAGAAGTCGGAGGC
>JAZNVA010000047.1:0-3154 GCA_045592565.1 Eubacteriales bacterium
TGCCATGGTAGCCGGCTTTGCCGCGGCGGTGGGGATCAGCGCGACGAAAAGTCCCGCGATCATCATGACGCTCAGTACGATAGAAATGATTTTTTTCATACTTGTTCTCCTTCTTTGTCAGTTCCTTGTTTACGACGTCAGATCGTCGAAGTCGATGACGTCCTTATTGATGGAATAGTCACCGTTTACGATCGTCGTTTGAGTAAAGGATGCGGTAATCACGTCCTCAATGGAAAGCGGGAGCAATACCGCGTGGGGGGAAACGTATTTCATAAAACAATCCTCCTTATTTATATAGGTTAATTGTATCATGAATGGTTTATCATGTCATGCCATTTTCTGCAAATATTGTGCCATTTTTTGTCATTTTCGTAAAAAGAAAAAAGCTAAGTTGACATTCAATAAAAAAATTATCAAAATAACTTGACATTTGAGTCGGCTGGCAGTATAATAGTAGAGAACAAAGATTTGGGAGGACAGTGAAATGAAAATCAAAGCTGTTTTGATCGATATGGACGGAACGCTTCTTGGGAAAAGTCAGGTAGCGATTTCCCGTGAGAATATGATCGCATTGCAAAAGGCAATGGAGACGGGAGTGCAGGTCATTCCTTGCACGGGACGGGTTTTTGACATGTTGCCGCCTCAGCTTTTGACGCAGGAAGGCTTGCGATATTTCGTAACCAGCCATGGCGCCCGTGTCTACGACCGAGAGACCGGACAGAGCATTTATGAGGATCTGATCCCCCCTGCGGAGTCTACGAGGCTGATGAAGCTACTGGAGGGGAGGGGACTGTATAACGAGATCGCGGCGGACGGAACGATCTATTTTGAGAAGGTGGTCTCCGATTCTTTTGATATGTCCGCGGTTCCCGAGCATCACGTTTGGTATATTCGGGATCACTGCTATCGGGCAGTAGATACCCCCTCCGAGTATTTTTTGAAGAATGGGATCGGCGTTGAGAAAATGAACCTGTACGCGATTCCCGCTGATCTGCAGCAAACCCTATACGAACAGATCAGTAGCTTCGACTTTATCAAGCACACCCGTGCGGGCGCAGGACCGAATCTGGAGTTCTCACACTGCACCCTCAATAAGCTGAATGCCACAGACAAGGTGCTGGAGCGTCTGGGAATCTCCTACGAGGAGACACTGGCGATCGGAGACAGTAGCAGTGACGCGGAGATCCTGAAGCGATGCGGAGTCGGTGTGGCAATGGGGAACGCTCCCGATGTGATCAAGGCTCTGGCGGACGATGTCACCGCACTCAATATAGAGAACGGCGTGGCTCGTGCCTTTGAAAAGTATATTTTTTAAGGAATTTTAAGGGATAAGAAGAAAATGGAAGAAAAAAAACAATTTTTGATTTGTATTGATTCCGACGGTTGCGCCTTCGATACTATGGAGCTGAAGCATAAGGAGTGCTTTTGCCCCGCATATATTAACTATTTCGGACTGCAGCCCGTTTCCAAGTATGCCAGAGAGGCGTGGGATTTTGCCAATCTTTATTCCTGTTATCGAGGGATCCACCGTTTACGCTCTCTGCTCAAGGCACTGGAAGTGCTTGGGGAGAGACGGGAGGTTCAGGAAAGAGATTTTTCGGTTCCTCAGCTGTATGAGCTTCGCGCCTACGTGGAAGCAGGAAATTCATTAAGCCATGCTGGACTGGAAGCGTATTTGAAGGAACACCCCGAATCCGATGAGATCCGAAATACGCTTGCATGGTCGATCAACGTCAATGACCGCGTGGGAGAGATGGTACGAGGTGTTCCACCCTTTCCACATGTACGTGCTTGTCTGGAAAAGATGTCAAAGCATGCGGATATCGTCATCGTGTCTGCCACACAACAGCTGGCGCTGGAGCGGGAATGGGGAGAAAATGGTTTGTTGTCCTTGATCACCTCGGTCAAGGGGCAGGAGAGCGGAAGTAAGAAGGAAATCATTGCCTCCCTTGCGGATCAATATGAAAAGGATCACGTGCTGATGATCGGTGATGCGCCGGGAGATCGAGAGGCGGCTCTTTCCAACGGCATACTGTTCTATCCCATTTACTCTGACAAGGAGGCGCAGAGCTGGGCAGAATTTGAGTCCTGCTTTGGAGAGAAATTTTTGGATCTGACCTACGCGGGAGAGGCAGAGGCGGAGCGGATCGCCGAATTTGAGACGCTTCTTTCCGAGGAACCATCTTGGACAAAAGGAGAGCGAGCATGAAATACGGAAGCAATATTGGCAGAAAGTTTTTTGAGAACGGAGAGGCAAGAGCCTTTCACGGAAATACTGTGGTCGCCGACGTACCTGCATCAAGCGAGGCATACGGGGTTATGACCGATCTTCGGGATATGGTGATCGAGGCGGGCTTTGATAGCCACCTGATCCTTTTGCCCGCGGATAGCTACCATATGACTGTCATTCGAGGCGTCAACGATCAGGTGAGAAAGGAAGGCTATTGGCCTCCTAATCTTCCCTTTGATATGCCCATGGAGCTGGTGGACGACTACATGGAGGCGGCGATCAGAAGCGTGGAAATGCCCAAGGCTGTTATGATGAAGTTTGATCGTGTCAAGCTTTCTGAGGGCGACGTGGAGGTTCTTCTCGTTCCCGCGGATGAAAAGCAGAACCAAAAGCTTCGGACTTATCGGGACCGTGTGGCAGAGTCGGTCGGCTTTTATCTGCCTAAGCATAAGGACTATCGCTTCCACATTACCCTGGCTTACGTTCGTGTCATTGCTGAGGGCGAGGACGAGACAAAAATGACGGCGCTGGTGGAAAAGATGAACGCCCACATCGCCAACCGTCCCGCATTTGAGATCACCAACCCTTACGTCGCATTTTATAAAGATATGCTGGGATTTTCTCCTGTGAGAATTCAAAGACCTTGAAGGTAAAAAGCGAGCCGCTTCACAAAAAAGCGGCTCGCTAAATTTTTGTTTCTTATGCCTTCACAGCCTCTTTTGCGGCGGTAAGGGTGTTTTGCATCAGCATGGTGATGGTCATGGGACCTACACCACCGGGAACAGGGGTGATAAAGGATGCCTTGGGGGCTACCGACTCGAAATCCACGTCGCCGGTCAGCTTGCCGTCGGCACGACGATTCATTCCCACGTCGATGACCACGGCACCCTCCTTGACCATGTCAGCGGTGACGAAATTGGCCCG
>JAZNVA010000048.1:0-12654 GCA_045592565.1 Eubacteriales bacterium
TGGACTTGCGGCATTTTTTATTTGCAGTATAGGTCAAAGCCTCTTTTCCCTGTTGCCACCTCTTGAACCGTATCAAAAAAATCACTCATAATCACATCAGGCATCTCATCCTTTCGGAGAATCGCGTAAAGTGTTCTTTTGGACAACTCAGCAGGCGGCAGAAAGTAAAGAATATCCTCCTGCTGAAGCGAGGACACCTTGATGATATAGTCGCTTGTCATAACGGCGCCCAGCCCCGCTCGCATCATATTCAGATGGACGCCGCTGTGTCTGGCATTTAATACACTGTACGACGATGACGAATAATGACCCAAAAAATCAGACATATAGCGTTCCGTATTTCCATCCTTGGCAAAGAGAATAAAGGGAATATCACGAAACATCGCGCCGTCAGTTAATATCTTTTCAGAACTTGACGTGCCATTCTGCAATGAGTCGAAGGTCAACGCAAATGGTAAGAGCTCCGAGGGAACAAGCTCTCGGCGCATTGCGATCACCAATTGTTCATCAAAGATTGGATACCCTTCGTATTTTTGCCTATTATAGCTATAGCTAAAAAGAACGTCGATCTCTTTATTATCAAATTTTTTACGAAAGGACTCCGGAGTATCCGTATTACCAAGATCAAATTTGATTTCTACGTCAGGATATTTTCGAGAAAAGAAACCGCAAGCAGTAGGCAAAAGATAGTAGGAGGTAAAGCAACCGCTACCGAGCGTGAGTGACCGTTTTGCGCCCTTATTTAAGCTCTTGATACGGTGATGCATCAGAGTTTCGCTATGCATCATTTCTTCAAGCATTTCTATATAGATTTCGCCCTCCGCGGTAAGAGAAATCGGCTTTGTGCTTCTGTCAAATATTTTAAAGCCCAGTTCTTTTTCCTTGGCAGAGATCATAGCGCTTAAAGATGGTTGGGATATATACAGTCCCTTGGCAACCTTCGAAAAGTTTTTGCATAAATATACTTGATAGATATATTTCGTGATCGTTTCCACGGCACCCTCCATATGTTATTCTATATAGTTATTATATAAGTATTTGTATTTGATTATATCATATAAATGTGCTATAATCAAGAAGGTGCTCAAAAATAATCAAAATAATTTATAACTAAAATATGTGGAGAGAGTCAACTATGAAAAAAATCATATGCCTTCTGATCGCGATTGTAACGATGGGTAGCTTAATTGCTTGCAATAAGGTCACCCAAAATACAGATGATACGGAAAACACGAAGGATCAAAATGAAAACGTCGGAGAGGAAAGTTCATCCGAATCCGAAAGCCAATCCACTGATCAATCGAAGGATCAAGAAAAAAACGAGAAGGAACCCTCGGATTGGGTGAATAGCAAGCATCTATTAAACAGAAAAAAATCATTTTTATTGGGGATTCCTTTGTTTATTACGGAAAGGTCGTGTTGAACGGTAGTCCATCCCGATATGGTGACAAGGGATATTTCTATCAGATCTGCAAAAATAACGGTGCATCGGTATCTGTCACCAACTATACGTTTTCCGGGAAGGGCCCGCAATGGATATATGAAAACAAAGCAGACGAGCTCAAGGACCTCTACTATGATTACGTTGTGATCAGCCTTGGAAGAAATTCAGCCAACACAGGAGAACAATACAGCAAGATTCTCAACGATTGGATGACACTGTTTCAGAGCAAGAATCCAAACGTAAAGTTGCTTTTACTGGTAAGCTCGGGCTGTCACAATATCTCGGTCGATAAAACATTTCCTATCGATCTGCTCAATAACCTCGACACCCTGGAGGAAGCCTTTGATGCGAAGATCGTGGACTGGGGAAAGCTGGTGTCCGACGTTATCCGAGAAGAAGTACAGGTGCCCAACGCACAAAATACCTTTAACAAAAACAGCTTTGTTGTCCACAAAACAGATAAGGACGGTTTCCATCCCAATATGCTCACAGGTTATATCACGGCTCTTATGACCTATTGCGCCATTACCGAGGAATCTGCCGTAGGTCAGAAATATGACTTCTGCTGTGACAAAAATATCAATTCGGCATTCAACGCCAATGGCTTTATCAATACCTATTATATAAAAGGGACAACAAACTTTACTCAGATCATGAATTCCGAGACAGATATGAGAGGCTTGCAAACGCTGATCGACCAATATCTTGAGGAAAAGTCGTATAGAAATTATAATTTCACAGCAGAAAACAGCTAATGTCTTAATTTGCGGATAGAAAGGAATGCCATGCAGTTAACAAAGCCCAAGCCGAAAATCTCTATGACCTCCGGACCTATCGTGCGAAACATGATCCGATTCATCGTTCCCATCATCTTAACACACTTATTGCAACAGCTCTATCATTCGGCGGATATTGTAGTGGTTGGATTATCTGCGGAAGCAGATGCTGTGGGGGCAATCGGATCAACGAGCAGCTATAATGCGCTGATCAGAAACGTATTTATTGGATTTTCCGTGGGCGCAAACGTGGTCATCGCTCGAAACATCGGAGCAAAAGACAGAGAGGGCGTTTCACGGTCGGTGCCTACCTCGATCATGATGGCTCTTCTTTTCGGAACAATAGGAGCGATCCTCGGATGCGCTCTCGCCTACCCCGTTTTTCTCGGCATGGGACTTTCGGGAAAGATCCTCACCCTGGCAATGCGGTATACCTGTATCTATCTTGCCTGTCTTCCCCTTACGGCGTTGACCAATTTTCTCATCGCGGTGCTCAATGCAAAGGGAGACTCCAAAACACCTCTGCTGGTTCTGACAGGAACGGGAATTTTGAATGTTTTTCTGAATCTGCTTTTTGTTCTGGGATTCGGTATGGCGGTAGAGGGTGTTGCCTTGGCTACGGCGCTGTCAACCGCTGCATCCGCGGTAATTCTGGGGATTTATCTTTACAAAAACGGAGAGAATTGCGCCCTTCGGTTCCGTAAGCTCAGATTTCATAAGGAACAGTTTCTTGATATTGCAAAAATCGGCTTCCCCGCCGGTTTGCAAAGTGCGTTATTCAGCATATCGAATCTGATCATATCCTCTTCGATCATTGAAATGAACAACAGGCTAACTCCTGCGGGAAGCGCTTATGCACCCGTTCTGAAGGCGCATTCGGCGGGAAGCGAGATCGAGAATTTCATGTTCACCTCATTATCCCCTCTAACTACCGCCGCAAGCGTATTTACCGCCCAAAACGTGGGGGCAAAAAATTATGCCCGCGTAAGAAAAGTATTCCGAACGATCCTTCTTATATCCGCGATCATGGGAGCGGCAATGGCTATTGCCATTCCCCTTCGAGCGCCGTTGCTGGCTCTGTTTGGGGTGACACGAGGAGCAGATGAGCTGTCAAAGATTGCCTTTTCCGCCGCAGAAACAAGAATCTTCCTGAAGTGGGGAACGTTTCTGCTCTATGCAATTATGAACGCCTGCTCGGGAACAATGAGGGGGCTTGGTAAATCCACAGCTGCCGCCATCATAGCTCTGATTGGAACCTGCGCGTTTCGATTGATATGGATCTACACCGTGTTCGTGCATACACACACCTTGTGGGCAATCTATATTTCCTATCCTATCTCGTGGGCGCTGACGGGTTCTGTTTTGTTCATATCTGCCACTGTACTGTTACGAAAAAAGGAAAAAGAGTGCTCATCAACATGAGAGCCGATCATTAAAAACCGAACAACAATTGTATGAATAAAAAATACCGCCTATGGTACTTTAAACCGTAGGCGGCTTTTTATTTTGTTCAGAATGCATCACCCTACGTACGTGCGGTAGAGGTATTTGGCGGCGGCGGTAGAGTCGCCGTTGGTGACCTTAGTTTGGCTTTCGTTGATCCGTCCTACGGTCACACAGACGTAATATTTTCCCGTTTCGCTATGTTGTGCAACTGTGACGAAGCAGGAGGAAGGAACGTCCTCATAGCCCGTTTTTCCCGCAAAGAATTTCAGGTCCGAGCCATTTCCAACCCAAAGGTTATTTCCGACGCGGCCATCGTCATTCACCCATCCCGTATATGCCAATCCGTTTCGTTTAATGGCATCTCCGTTATAAATGGTCACCTGATAGGCTTTATTGGAAGAAAGCAGCTCCTTTGCGGCGGGGTTACTCATGGCGCATTCCATGATCGCCGCCATATCTCGGCAGGTGGTATAATGATTTTCACTATGTAATCCCGTACTATTGACGAAATTGGTATTGGCGCATCCGATCTGTTTTGCCCGCTGTGTCATCATCTTGGCAAATTCCGCCTCGCTTCCCGCGATATGCTCCGCCAAAAGCAGACAGGCGATGGTATCGGAATCGTAGCTTGCCAAAAACAGCGCATCCTCTACGGTGATCGACTCTCCGGCGGAAAAGCCCATCATACCCGAACCGCCCGTATTCTTATGGTAATCCACCATCTCCTGCGTTACGGTGAGCTTTGCGGTGGGATCGGTCGCCTTCTCGCATGCCAACAGCACTGTCATAACCTTAGTCATGGATGCGGGATAGATCTTCACGTCAGCGTTCTTCCCCGCAAGAACGGCACCGGAAGAAACATCTACCAGAATTGCCGCCGCGGGCTTGACGTTGACGTTATCGGTCAGATCCTCTCCCACAGCTCCGTTCGCCCGATAGCTTCCCGATGCGGTTACAGAGGGCAACGACAAATATTTTGCTTTCAGAGCGGGCGCCGATGGGGTGGAAACTTCTCCGCCCTGCTCCACGGGATTTCCCCCGTCCCCGCCTTCTCCGCCGTCATTTTTTCCCGATGACTTCTTTTGATCCAAGCCCCCTATTGCCAGCACTACGCACAACACGATGAGGCTGATCACAAGCAAAGAAACGGTTCCGATGAGCAATCCCACGATCACGCCGTGATTCTTTGTCTTGGGCGCGGGCGTATGATTGGTGGACTCCGATGTCCTCTGCGGTCTTTGCGGCGTTCTGAGCGGTGTTTGATTTTGATTCATATTTTCTTATCCTTTATCCTTTTCTCATCTCGATAAACGGGCAATATTCGATAGCTCTATTGTACCATATTTTTCTCCTAAATTCAACAGAAAACGGAAGATTTTTTCTGTAAAAAAGAGGAATAGCCGTGACACAGGGTGTCACGGCTATTTCCCGTTCAATCTATCGGACGCGCCGAAGCGCGGTTGTTTACCTGAATGGTTTTATATAGATTCTATATTCATCCCATTGGGGGAACAGATAATCTTGTTGCGTGTTTTACTTTGCGTAATCGACCGCGCGACTTTCTCTGATCAGGTTGATCTTGATCTGTCCGGGGTACTTGACCTCGTCCTGAATCTTCTGTGCCATCTCACGGGCGATCAGCTTCATTCCGTCGTCATTGACTTCCTCGGGCTTCACCATTACGCGGATCTCACGGCCTGCCTGAACGGCAAATGCCTTCTCTACGCCGCCAAAGCCCTTGGCGATCTCCTCGATCTTTTCCAATCTCTTGATGTAGTTCTCCAGATCCTCACGACGCGCACCGGGTCTTGCTGCGGAGATCGCGTCTGCCGCCTGAATGATCACGGCAGTGATGGTCTGAGGCTCTACGTCGCCGTGGTGTGCCTCAATGGCGTGGATCACGTCACGGCTTTCTTTATACTTCTTAGCAAGGTTCACACCCAGCTCTACGTGAGAGCCTTCCATCTCGTGGGTCTGCGCCTTACCGATATCGTGCAGAAGTCCCGCACGCTTTGCCACCGTACTATCAATTCCCAGCTCGTCGGCAATCATGCCTGCGATCAAGGCAACCTCGATGGAGTGCTTCAGTACATTCTGTCCGTAGCTGGTTCTGTATTTCAGTCTACCCAGCATCTTCACCAGATCGGAATTGATTCCGTGGATACCCACGTCAAAGGTTGCGCGTTCGCCTGCCTGCTTCATGCTTGCCTCGACCTCGCGAGTTGCCTTTTCTACCGTTTCCTCGATTCTGGTGGGATGAATCCGTCCGTCGGAGATCAGCTTTTCCAAGGTGATTCTGGCGATCTCTCTGCGAACGGGATCAAATCCCGACAGAGTAATTGCCTCGGGGGTATCGTCAATGATCAGCTCCACACCCGTCAGCTTCTCCAGCATCTGAATATTTCTACCCTCACGTCCGATGATACGTCCCTTCATGTCCTCATTGGGAAGAGATACCACCGATACGGTCGTCTCTGCCACGTGATCCGCCGCGCAGCGCTGAATGGCAAGAGAGATAATGTTCTTTGCCTTGGCGTCCGCCTCGTCCTTGAACTGAGATTCCAGATCCGCAAGTCTTTGCGCCAGCTCGTGCTTGACTTCGGACTCCACACGGGTGATCAGCTCCTCCTTGGCTTCCTCGGCGGATATGCCCGAGATCTGCTCCAGAATGACCATCTCTTTTTCCCGCAGCTCGTTGATCTGCTCACGAAGAACATCATTTTCTTTCAGCTTCTTATCCAACTGCTCGTTCTTTTTCTCCAGCGCCTCGGTCTTCTTATCCAGATTTTCTTCTTTCTGGGTGAGCCTCCGCTCCATACGAGACACTTCCGAGCGGCGCTCCTTGAGCTCCTTCTCCGCCTCGTTTCTCTGTCTGATGATTTCTTCCTTTGCGCTGAGCAGAGCTTCCTTTTTCTGAGTCTCCGCTTGCTTTGCACCCTCTTCGCGAATGCGCTTGGCTTCTTCCTCGGCAGAACCGATCTCGCGCTCCGCCTTTTTCTGGCGGCGCTTATATCCAACGCGGAAGGAAACCGCGCTGGCGCCAATACCGGCAACAGCGGTCACGCCGATGCCGACAAATAACATCCATAATTCCATAAAAACACCTCCTCGTTTTTTATTTTTCGTTTTGTTTTTGCAGTATCATTCCTTACGAAGCACCTTGTTCGTTCTTTCGGGTTATTAAAAAGCATCTGCCCCTCGGGGACAATCTTGATGCATGATCGCATACTATGACACCATACTAATATTTTACACTATTTTGTCCTTGTTGTCAAGCATTTTTGACGGAATCTGTCTTCGATTTTCCCCATTTTTTAAAGGAAAGCACAAAAAAAGGAGCTTCTTTAAGAAGCTCCTTTTTGATTCGGTCCCGAAACTCAGCCAAGCTTTGCCTGATTGATCTTGATACCGGGGCCCATGGTGCTTGCGATCACGCAGCTCTTGATATACTGTCCCTTTGCAGCGGCGGGCTTTGCCTTGATTACGGCGCCTACCAGCGTGTTGAAGTTCTCGGTCAGCTTCTCGGTTCCGAAGGAAGCCTTTCCGATGGGGCAGTGGATGATGTTGGTCTTGTCCAGACGGTACTCGATCTTACCTGCCTTTGCCTCGTTTACTGCACGGGCAACGTCAGGAGTAACGGTACCTGCCTTAGGAGAAGGCATCAGGCCCTTAGGACCCAGAACCTTACCCAGCTTACCGATCACACCCATCATGTCGGGGCTTGCGATCACCACGTCGAAATCGAACCAGTTCTCCTGAACGATCTTCTCTGCATACTCTGCGCCGCCTGCATAATCTGCACCTGCGTCCAGAGCCTTCTGCACGTTGTCACCCTTTGCGAATACCAGAACCTTTACGTTCTTACCGGTACCGTTGGGAAGAACAACCGCGCCTCTGACCTGCTGGTCAGCGTGACGGGAGTCAACACCCAGACGGATGTGGATCTCGATGGTCTCATCGAACTTTGCCTTGGATGTCTGGCATACCAGATCCAGAGCCTCTGCAGGGTCATATGCCTTGCTCTTATCAATCAGCTTTACGCTGTCCGTATATTTCTTACCCATTTTTCTGTTCCTCCTTAGTCCTCAACCACAACGCCCATGCTGCGTGCAGTTCCTGCGATCATGCTCATTGCGGTGTCGATGTTTGCCGCATTGAGGTCGGGCATCTTGGTCTCCGCGATCTTGCGAACCTGCTCCTTGGTAATGGTTGCTACCTTGGTCTTGTTGGGCTTTGCGGAGCCGGACTCGATTCCTGCTGCCTTCTTGATCAGAACGGGAGCGGGAGGAGTCTTCGTAATAAAGGTGAAGGAACGGTCAGCATATACCGTGATAACTACGGGAATAACGAGACCGATGTCGTTCTTTGTTCTTTCGTTGAATTCCTTGGTAAATACGGGAATTGCAACACCGTACTGACCGAGAGCCGGTCCTACGGGAGGCTGGGGAGTTGCCTTACCTGCGGGCAACTGCAGCTTGATATAACCCAAAACTTTCTTTGCCATTTTAAAATACCTCCATTGTGGTCAATAACCGGGAGAATTCAAAAATTTTTCTCCCTCCCACCGTGACTGTCTTGTGTCACGCTTTACGCGAGCTTGACTACGTTTGCGTCCAGCTCAACAGGCATATCGCGGCGTCCTCGCTTGATGAGCACCGTGATTTTCTTCATATCGTCGGAAACCGCCTGAACCGTACCGGTGTAGCCCTCGAACAATCCGTCACATACGGTGACGTTGTCGCCGACCTTCACCAGCATCTCAACACGCTTGGTATCGATGTTCAGCGCATCCACCTCTTCGTCGGTCAGGGGAGTCGGTCTGGAACCGGGTCCCACAAATCCCGTCACTCCGGTGATGTTCCGAACTGCGTGCCAGCTCTCCTCTGTCATGGTCATCTTGATGTACACATAACAGGGAAAGATCTTCATCTCCACTTCCTTTTCCACGTCGCCGTTCTTCTCAATAACGGTCTCCACAGGAATGCGAATGTCGAAGAACAGGTGTCCCAGTCCTCGGTTTTCGATGATCTTCTCAAGGCTTGCCTTTACCTTGTTTTCATAACCGGAATACGTATGCGCCACGTACCATCTCGGTCCTACGTTCATCTCATTGATATCACTCATTGGGATCCCTCTCGAATTACTTCTTGAAGAGGTCAGTCAGAGCCATGATACCGTGAGAAAACGCATAGTCAAGAGCGAACAGCATGATTGCGCAGATCACAACGATCACGAGCACTACGCCGGTGTTTTTGAGCACCTGCTTCCACGTAGGCCACACGATCTTCTTGACCTCGCTCTTAAATCCACGCCAAGCCTCCTTGATTCTACCCTTCTTTTTCTCAGGCTTCTGAGGCTTGTTCTCGGTCTTTGCGACCTTCTTTTCCTTATCTGCCATGATCTCCTCCCGAATTACTTGGATTCTTTGTGAAGAGTGTGCTTGCGGCAGAACCGACAGAATTTCTTCAGCTCAAGTCTGTCCGGATCATTCTTCTTGTTTTTCTTCGTGTCGTAGTTTCTCTGCTTGCACTCGGTGCATACCAGAGTAATCTTGACTCTTGCATCATTAGCCATATTAGCGGCACCTCCCATTTCAAAATATTTGACTTTTCCACACGGAAAAGTCCGTGTACCTCCCTCATCGAGCGGTGTTTGTCCGAGCCTTTCGGCTTGGCGCATTCGGGCAAAACAAAAAAGCCTGCTCGCAGAGGTAGCAACATTATACCACAATCCATATTTAATGTCAAGTGCTTTTTTAAAGTTTTTTGTACTTTTTTTGCGATTTTCTTTCATTATATTGCAGTTTTTTTATAGAGTACTTGCTTGCCTTTCTTTTTCGTGATATAATCGCTTTGCAAGGCTTATCATAGTCAAGGAGGTTGGAGCTTATGATCCCTTATTCGGTTCATGTTCCCTGTGGAGGACGGTATGATGTGACAGTATGCGGTGGGGGCTTTTCCGGCTTTGCCGTGGCATATGCAGCGGCAAGAGAAGGCGCCTCGGTTTTACTGGTCGAACGAAACGCCTGTCTCGGCGGCGTGGGGACCTCCGCATTGGTCAATCATATTTTAGGAGTCAGAAAACGAATTGGAGAGGGGCGCTTTTCCGTATGTGTACAGGGTATTTTTGCCGAGCTTGAGAAGCGATTGTTGGCACGGAAAGCGGCAGTGGATATCCGGTCCATTGATCCCACCCTGAATCCCCACGGCTGGAAGCCTTCCCTTTCCGCAGGCATGGTTTTTGACTGTGAGGAAATGAAACTGCTTTTGGAGGAGATGCTTGCGGAGGTTGGCGTAACCGTGCTGTATCTCACCGACGTCATCGATGTGCAATCTGAAGGATCCAGACTGCATCGAATTATCGTCCACAACAAGGACGGACTTTCTTATATCGAAGCCGACTTTTTCGCGGATGCCACCGGCGACGGTGATCTCTGTTTCCTTGCTGGAGCGGATTATCTTCTGGGCGATGAGGAGGGCGGTCTTGCCGCCGCTTCCTTGGAGATGCACGTGGAAAATGTCAATTCCAATGCTCTTTCGGACTACATGAGACAAACAGGAGATCTTCGGTTCCGTTCTCTGATTGAAAAGGCAAAGAAAGCGGGAGATTGGAACTTTGATTACGACATTTTTATTTCTGTTCAACTCTGCCGCAAGGATGTTTTTATGATCAATACCATCCGTCAGGTAGGCGTAAACGGAATCGACGCGAGATCGCTCAGCGATGCCATTCTGTCGGGCAGACGGGAAAGCTACGAGCTTTTGCATGTCATGAAGGCATACTTCCCCGGCTTTGAGAACGCCACCATCCGTCAGATTGCTCCCATGATCGGTATTCGGGAAACCCGTCGAATCGTGGGTGATTACACCCTCACCGTCAAGGATCTGATTGACGGGACCGAATTTGAGGACGGCATTGCTCTTTCGGGATATGGATGGGATATGCCCCATCCCAAGTCTCCCAGCATTCAGCCTTTTGAGGGGATTCAAAGGAAATCCTACGTCACACAAATCCCCTATCGCTGCCTCGTGCCGAGGGGACTTGACAATCTCCTTGCTGTGGGTAGGTGCATCAGCACCGAGCGAGAAGTTTTGGGACCCGTTCGCGTAATGGGACCCTGTATCGCCATGGGAGAAGCGGCAGGTATCGCCCTTGCCATGGCAAAAAAAGAAGGCGTCTCGGTTCGCAATTTAAACACAAAAAAATTGAGAGAGCAGCTGATCTCTTACGGCGCATTGGTTGACCGCAAACAGGTTTATGAAATATAAAAGACGGGGCAAGCTATCCTTGCCCCGTCTTTTTAGGTCTGTTCTTTTCTTTTTTCTGCTTTTTCGGTGGCAGCATGCAGTCCTCCTCTACTGACCAGACCAGCTCCTGCTCCCATTGATACAGCAGCTCCGTCGTTCCTTTCTTTCCGAGGCTTGCTCTCATAAAAACCGCGTTGTTCCCTTCTTGCTCGACAACGGTTGTCTCCAAGCGATAAAAAAAGGCAGGAAAATGAAATCGCTTTTTCGGATCCTCGCACCGTTCAAATTCTTTTTCCGCCCACGGGCAGAGTTTCTTCTCACAGAACACTACCAGCCGATCTTCTATTTTTTTATAAAAGTCATTCATTCGGCATGCCCTCTCCCCCGACGGCACCGATATCCGCCAAGAAAGGATCTCGGTTCCCCTCACCGTATGACGTCCCCTTTTCTCCTCTGTTCTTCCTGACATCCGTCTCTCACCGTCCTTTCAATATAATTTATGAGGAATCCCACGGCATATGACACAGGCGGACACCCAAAAGGTGTCCGCCTGTGTCTTTGGTTCAATTCATGGTTCCCTGCTCTACGGTGAACATGTCTCTTACTCGTTGTTCAAGTGCGGGATGTTGCATCAACGTGGGATCCTTTTCAATCAACGCTCTCGCCTCGGCAAAGGCAATCTTCAAAAGTCCCGTATCGTCGCAAAGCTGTGCCAGACGAAAGCGCACACCGCCGCTCTGACGCACGGAGGTATCTCCCGTTTTAAGAAAATCTCCCGGACCTCTCATTTCCAGATCTCGCTCGGCAATAGAATAGCCATCGTAGCAATCCTTCATCACCGCCAGTCGGTCATGGGCATTCCCCTCTCCTTCTGCCGCTTCGGAGACCAGAATGCAGTAGGATTTTCTCGTTCCCCGTCCCACGCGTCCGCGTAGCTGGTGTAGCTGAGACAGCCCGAAGCGATCAGCATTTTCCACGATCATCAAGCAGGCATTGGGAACGTTTACGCCAACCTCGATCACAGTGGTGGAAACCAGGATTTGAATCTCTCCCGAGGCAAAAGCGCTCATGACCGCATCCTTGTCCTTGCTCTTCATTTTTCCGTGCAGAAACGCCACCGAGCGATCGGAAAATTTCTCGGTCAGCTCCGCGGCATACCCCACTGCCGACCGCAAGGGAGCGGTGCGGCGGACGTTTCCGTCTCCGTCGATCTGATCCATGGTCAGATCCGCCGTCTCCTCCTCGCTCTCCTCCACGGCGGGACAGACGATATAGACCTGTCCGCCCCCGTCCAACTGCTTGAGGATGAATCGATCCAGACGTTCCCGATAGCTCTCGTCCACCACAAAGGTATCCACCCGTTGCCTGCCCGGAGGCATCTCGTCAATGGTGGATACGTTCAGATCCCCGTACATCGCCAGTGCCAAGGATCGGGGAATGGGTGTCGCGCTCATGACAAGCATATGAGACAATGCATTCTTTTCCGCCAGTGTTGCCCGTTGCCGAACGCCAAAGCGGTGTTGCTCATCGGTAACGACAAGCCCCGGAGCGGCAAAGGAAACGCCGTCACTGAGCAGAGCCTGCGTTCCTATCACCATCGAAATTCGATCTTTCGGATCCGTGGCACACAGTCCGCTCTTGATCCTTTTTTTCTCCGCAGCGGACGTGGCGCCGATCAGCAGCTCACAACGAATGCCCATCGGCTCGAAAATTGCCGAAAGATCGGCGTGGTGCTGTCTGG
>JAZNVA010000049.1:0-2365 GCA_045592565.1 Eubacteriales bacterium
TAAGACCGCTTGGCCTCCGACTTGACTTGGGATACTCAAAAATTTCTTCTGGCGTTCCTTGTTCCTCAATAATTCCGTTAGCCATGAAGATCACCTTGTCGGAGACATTCTTGGCAAACTCCATTTCGTGTGTGACGACGATCATCGTGCAATCCTTGGTCTTCAGATCCTTGATCACTCGAAGCACCTCACCCGTCAGTTCGGGGTCCAGTGCCGAGGTCGGTTCATCAAAGCAAAGAATATCAGGAGAAAGCGCAAGAGCACGAGCAATGGCAACGCGCTGCTGTTGTCCCCCCGACAATTCACATGGATAGGATTTTTCCTTGTCCGAAAGACCGATGGTGTTCAACAAGGAATGCGCGGTTTCAGAAATTTTTGCAAGCTCGGTTTTCTTTTCCTCGCGGGACAGCTTTTTTTCTCCCAGTCGCAGCTGCGGCGCCAACATAATATTCTCCAGTACATTATACTGGGGGAACAAGTTGAACGACTGGAATACCAGACCAAAGTGTAAACGGCGCTCGCGGATCTCTGCATCCTTTAGCTGCTTATGAGAGGATGCATCAAAAATTGTATTGCCGTTTACGGCAATCGTTCCTACGTCGGGAGTCTCGAGAAAATTGAGGCAACGGAGCAGGGTAGTCTTACCACTGCCTGAGGAACCGATAATGGAGAGTACCTCTCCCTTTTCCAAAGAAAAATCAATTCCGCGCAGAACCTTGGTTTTGCCAAAGCTTTTTTCGATTTGTTTTACTTCCAATAAAGCCACAGAACCGATCCTCCTTACGCTTTAAAATAACTCAACTTCTTTTCGAAATAGTTGAAAAGAAGAGTGAGGGCACCGACAAACAGCAAATAAAATACGCCCGTATAGAACAGAGGCCACAGGAGCGCTTTGGATGCAAGCTGTTCTGCCAATTTCAAAATTTCAACAACGGCAATGACTCGCGCGAGGGCGGTGTCCTTTACCAAGGTAATAATTTCGTTGGACATGGGGGGGATGATGCGCTTGATCACTTGCTTCAAAATGACCTTGAAGAAGATCTGGCTTTTGGTCATGCCAAGCACCTGCCCGGCTTCATACTGTCCACGGGAGATGCTTTCAATTCCTCCGCGATAGATCTCGCTGAAATAACAGGCATAGTTCAGAGCAAACGCGATCAGGGCGGAAATGAATCGCCCGCTTACGGCAATTTCTTTTCCGAACAGTGCAAAGGAAAAACCTCCGATGCTTGTTCCGAACAGCATACCGGGAAGATAGAAAACGATAAAGAGCTGAAGCATCAGGGGAATACCACGGACGATCCAGACAATTGTTTTCATCAGATACCGAATCGGACGGAATTTTGTCATGGTTCCCATGGAAATCAGAAGTCCCAAGGGAAGGGCAAAAATCAATGTCAGGACAAACAGCATGCACGTTACGTAAAAGCCGTCCAACAAATATAGGGTTACGTCCCAAAAACTCATATATATGTAATCCTTTTCTTAACAGTAAAAATACACCTAACAACAGCATAGCACCCCAACCTTGCGGCGGAGTGCAATGCCAGTTATTCTTTATTGAATGTAATCGTCTTACTTCAGGTCGGTAATGACGTAGTTCTGCAGACCGTACTTTTCAGCAAGCTTGGTCATGGTTCCGTCAGCAGCGAGCTCCTTGAGCGCCTCGTTGACCTTAGCGGTCAGATCGCTACCCTTCTTGAAGCCGATGGAGTAAAGCTCAGACTCGATCTCAATCGCGTCTACGATGGTCAGATCTGCATAATCTCCCTTACCAACAACGGTCTTTGCCAGAGTCTTATCGACAACTGCAAAATCAGCGGTTCCTGCCATGACCTCGGTAAAGGTGTCCATCTGAGCGGTCTTATCAACGTAATTCTTTTCATTTGCCAAAAATTCCTTAACAACGCCTTCTCCTGCGGAA
Source organism: Eubacteriales bacterium (assembly GCA_045592565.1). Classification (GTDB taxonomy): domain Bacteria; phylum Bacillota; class Clostridia; order Oscillospirales; family CAG-272; genus HGM12713. The sequence continues at coordinate 1,925 of JAZNVA010000049.1, forward strand.
CCACCCTCAGCGGTACCGATCTTATCGGCAAGAGCAGCCTTGCTATTCAGAGCGTCTGCATTTGCTTTTTTGACAACAACACACTGCTCGTTGTTCATGTATGCATAAGAGAAATCAACCTTGTCGCCTCTCTGAACGCCGTCATCATCTGCGCAGTTGGAGGTGAATCCATTCCAGATGCAGTTGATGTTGCCGGAATCCAGCTCAAGATACTTGTTCTTCCACTCGATCAGCTGGAATTTGATTTCCATACCGAGCTTTTCAGCAACAGCCTCTGCAAGCTCCGTATCAAATCCAACCAGCTTACCGTTCTCATCGGTGTAATTCATGGGCTCGTAATCCGTGTAACCAACGATCAGTGTAGTGGTTTCTTCTTCCTGCTTGTTACAAGCAACCAAAGGAAGGGCACACATCAAGAGCGCCAGAGCCAAACAAATAATT